>JAICGT010000059.1 GCA_025922995.1 Fimbriimonadales bacterium | reverse complement strand
TATCTGCGTCGCAGAGACCGGTGTTGGTGTGCTCGACATTGAGACGGGAAGGATCGAAATTCGGATTACACAGGGCAATCTAACGCCGATCGCCCGCAATTTCAACCACACCATTACGGTGTTTTCCACGGAGTTCGGATTCGCCGCCATTAATTGCGCAGGTTCTGTCATCGAGTCGCGAAATCAGCCCCTGTTCGATCAGTACGGGAATGCTTGGGCGAATGGCGGTAATTGGACCGTCCTCTCAAAATCCGGCAACTTTGAAAGCCGTAACCAACGACCGGAGTATTTAGTCGGAGATCAGCAGAAGCTGCTGGGATCACTACGCCTGGCTCTTGACAAGCGGACAATTAAGCGAAATGGCGCAAATGCCGAGGTAGGCATCGTTTGGCTCGACCACGGTGCAGGAAAAGCCGCCAAATCCGCGATGGTTTTTTCCGGGGCGGACATCTACGAAGTCGGCTTTGTTCCGCAACGAAATTCGATTTGGGTCATTTCCGTCGATGGGGGCTACCTGGTTCCTTATACCGTTGACCCATAATAAGTCGAATGACCATCGAAGAGGCTCTGTCGCACGTCGTCGCTCGCCGAAATCTTAGCGAGGCAGACGCGGGCGCGCTGATGGATAGGGTCATGAGCGGCCAGGCATCACCTGCGCAGATTGCCGGACTGCTCGTCGCGCTCCGGATGAAGGGCGAGACGGGATCCGAAATTACCGGATTCGCAAGGGCCATGCGGTCGCACGTGGTCACCGTGCCTCATAGCCGCGACAAGGTCGTCGACACTTGCGGCACCGGCGGCGACGCGCTGAAGACTTTCAACCTCAGCACAGCCGCCGCGGTCGTTGCGGCGGCTGCAGGTGTTGCCATCGCGAAACACGGCAACCGCGCTTTCACGAGCGCTTGCGGAAGCGCCGACGTCCTCGAAGCGCTCAGCGTAAACCTTTCGATGACCGCCGAGCAAAGCGGCAAGCTGCTCGACGACGTCGGACTCGCGTTTATGTTCGCGCCGAACCATCATCCCGCAATGAAGCACGCCGCCGGGCCGAGGCGCGAGATGAAGCTGCGAACGGTGTTTAACTTGATAGGGCCGCTGAGCAACCCCGCGGGTGCCGACAGGCAACTGATCGGCGTTTACGCTCCGAGCCTAGTTTCGAAAATGGCTTCGGCTTTGCGCCGACTGGGATGCAAACGGGGCGTTGTCGCGCACGGGATGCTCGGCCTCGATGAAGTTTCGCCGATAGGCGCCACTAAAATGGCGATCATCGAAGGGCGAAGGGCGACCGAGCGAGTGATGCAAGCAAAGGACTTCGGAATCAAGCCGCCGAAGATTTCCGAGATTGCGTGCACCGGAGGGATCGACGAAGCGGTAAAGCGGTTTAGAGCCGCTATCTCCGACCCGGACTGCCCGGAAGCGCGCGCCGTATTGCCGAGCGCGGGAGTGGCGATTTGGCTGGGTGACGGGGCCGAATCGATTCGCGATGGCGTGGTTATGGCAAGAGAAACAATTGCAGAAGGGGCCGCCGCAAAGAAATTAAAAGAATTCGCTCGGCGGAGTAGGGCATGAACGTTCTTTCGCAAATCATTGGGCAAAAAAGAGCGGAGGTTCGTGATCGGCGGACGGTTGCGTACGTAGCCGATCTTCGCGCGAGAGTCGCCGACATGGGTGCGACGCGTGGCTTCGAAAAGCGTTTGATTGCCGACGCAAAGCCGGTCTCCTTAATCGCTGAAATCAAAAAGGCTAGCCCTAGCAAGGGCGTTATCGCAGAGGATTTCGACCCGGTTTCGACTGCAAATGCCTACGAATCAGGCGACGCTAGTTGCATTAGCGTATTAACCGATCGCGATTACTTTCACGGCTCTGCGGACGACTTGGCGGCCGTTCGCCAAGCCGTGAGTTTGCCGGTGTTGCGTAAGGATTTCGTCGTCGATGAGTTGTGCGTTTTAGAAACTCGCGAAATGGGAGCAGACTGCATGTTGTTGATCGCCGCAGCTCTATCTGCAATGCAGCTCCAGGATTACTTCGGCTTAGCTGCCGAGATCGGCCTGGATGTTTTAGTCGAAGCCCACGATGCTGACGAACTCGGGGCGGCCCTAAACTCGGGCGCGGGACTCATCGGAATCAATAACCGCGACTTGTCGTCGTTTGTAACCGACCTGTGCGTCACCGAATCGTTGGCGCCCCTGGCAGATGGGCGGTTTGTGGTCAGCGAGAGCGGGATTGCTACGCGAACTGATGTCGAGCGAGTCGCCGATGCCGGCGCGAAAGGGATACTAGTCGGAGAGTCGTTGATGCTGGCGGAAGATCCAGCCGCAGCGTGTCGGAGACTCCTCGGCAAGTGACTCGCGTTAAAATCTGCGGCATTACGAACGCCGCCGATATGGAGGCGGCGCTGACAGCAAGCGCAGATTACGTCGGCATCGTGCGAGAGCCAGCGAGCCCGCGCTATGTGGACAACCCAGTGCAGCTTGCGGCTTTGGCGGCTGGGCGTGCTGCCGTGATCGGGGTCTACGGCGAGTTTTATGACGATACATATGTTAAGGTTTTCGACTCAATCCAGACCATATGGGACGTACCGTTATCCAGCCTTCTCAAGGTGTTCAGGCTGGGTGAGACACCTGTGGATAACATCGTCGCAACTGCTTCCGGGCCGCTGTTGCTGGACTCGTTTCATCCGGACGCGTACGGCGGCACGGGCAAGGTCGCGGACTGGGATCAGGCCGCAGAGGTCGTCCGGCGGTGCCCTCATCCTGTGTTCTTGGCGGGCGGGTTGACACCGGACAACGTGGCGGATGCGATACGCCATGTGCGGCCGTTCGCCGTCGACGTCAGCAGTGGGGTCGAAGAATCGCAAGGGAAAAAGGATCACGGCAAGATCCGTGCGTTCATCGAGGCGGCACGTAATGTTTAAGGTTTTGGCTCAAACCAGTAATAATCATGCCCGTCGTGGGCAGGTGGGCCTTCATCACGGTGTCGTCGAGACACCGGCATTTATGCCTGTCGGAACCCAAGGGACGGTCAAGACGGTCGGGTCAGAAGACCTAAAGTCTCTCGGCTTCGAGATGATCCTCGCCAACACTTACCACCTCGCGCTGCGGCCCGGTGTCGACGTCATCGAGCGTCACGGTGGGCTGAACGACTTCATGGCGTGGGACCGTCCGATCCTGACGGACAGCGGAGGGTTTCAGGTGATGAGCCTGTCGGAAATCCGCGACGTCGACGACGACGGCGTGACCTTCAAGTCGCATCTGGACGGCAGCTTGCTCCGGATGACTCCCGAATCGTGCATCGAAATTCAACGCCGACTTGGCGTCGACGTTTCGATGGCTCTGGATGTTTGCGCGCCGTACCCCGCTGATCGGGACGAGGTCCTCGCTGCAATGCAGCGAACTCATTTATGGGCGCCTCGCAATCTCGGCGCTCGTACGGAGGGACAAGCTGTTTTTGGAATAGTGCAAGGCGGAATTTATCAGGACCTGCGCTGTAAGTCCGCAGAATTGATCGGTTCGCTTCCTTTCGATGGAATTGCAATCGGCGGCGTGAGCGTCGGCGAGCCGACAGAGTTGCAGCATCCGGTTGTCGAATTCACCGCACCGCTGCTACCACAAAACAAACCGCGCTATCTAATGGGAGTCGGGCATCCGAACGATATCATTCATGCCGTAAAATGCGGTGTCGATTTGTTCGATTGCGTTTTGCCTACGCGGATGGCGAGGCACCACGCGCTTTATACAATGAATGGAATCGTGAACATTGCCAGCGCAGAGTGGACTGAACATAATGGGCCGGTGGACGAGCGCAGCGTTTTCCCGCAAACCGAGCGCTATTCAGCGGCTTACTTGCGACATCTGTTTAAGGCAAGGGAGCCGCTGGGCGCACGAATCGCGACCTTGCATAATTTGGCATTTTATGCGCGTTTGATGCAGGACGTTAGGAGTGCGATTGAACAAGATGCATGGGCAGGCTTGGAGGCGAAATATGCAGATGCATGAAGCGTTCAAGAGCAAGGCTCTGATTACTTTCGTTACCGCTGGCGACCCGCCGATAGGTCAGTTACCCGCGATTTTGCAAACCATGGAAGAAGGCGGTGCGGACGTAATCGAGATTGGCATACCGTTCAGCGATCCGATTGCAGACGGTCCGACAATTCAAGCTTCGAGCCAGCGAGCGCTGGATAACGGTGTTACGGTCACCGCAATCTTCGAAGCAGTAGCATTCGCCGATGTCCGAGCCCCGATTGTTTTCATGGGATACACGAACACTGCCATGCGTATCGGCTTCTCGGAATTTGCAGCACGATGCAAGGACTGCGGCGCTGCGGGCGTCATCCTGAGCGATATGGCGCCGGACGACAGCGAAGAGTGGCGAGCCGCCGCAAGCAGAAGCGGAATCGAGACGATTTTTCTTGCCGCACCCACAAGCACCGACGAACGCATCGAATGTGTCACTCGCGTTTCGTCGGGGTTCGTATACTGCGTTTCTCGAACGGGAGTAACGGGCGCGGGATCAGTGGTGCCACCAGAAGTCGTCGACACGGTGCGGCGTATCAAGTCGCATACAGCATTGCCTGTTTGCGTCGGCTTCGGAATATCTAAACCGGAACACGTAAGAATGGTTTGCGAAGTTGCCGACGGCGCAGTCGTTGGCAGTTCGATTGTCGATTTGCTTCATCGAGAGTGGAACGACGGCGCGGGCCGTGATACTTTAATGCAATATATTAGCGCGCTTAAAGCGGCAACAAACGGCTAAAGCTCGTATATGTAGCCGTTTTCCAATGACTTGTCCGGATCGTTGCAAATGCGCTGACCGACGAACCTCGCGCCGGACCGCTCATAAAGTCTGTGGGCTTCGACAAGCTTGACGTCGGACCAGATTTCCATTTCGCGATATCCGCTTTTTTTTGCTTCCGCAATAATGAACTCATAAAACATTTTGCCCCAGCCCTTACCCCGACTTGCTTTAGACAAGTACAGACGACACAATTCGCAGCGGCCATTTCCTTCGGGCATGATTGCCCCGGTTCCTACGATCTCACCTTCTGATTCCATCACCCAGAAAGCGCCCCCGCCATCCAAATAGAACGCCTTGACGTCCTCGGTGTCTACGTTGTAGCCGCCTGATTCCCAGGTAAACCCATATTCGTCGAAGACGTTGCGAATCACCCGACAAATATCTTCGTCGTCGCCGTCGCGATAAGGGCGAATCACCGGGTCATCCACAACCCCGAGAATACCACTGCGTAGGTACACTCGGCGAATGGAAGCCGTTGTCATCGGGGCGCGCGGCCTGCTGGGGCAAGACGTCGTCAAGGAAGGGTCACGCAGGGGTTGGTCGATGTTTACACCCGACCGCGACGAGCTCGATGTTACAAGCGATAAATCGATGACGGCTTACTTCCTGCAAACCCAGCCGGACTGGATCATCAATTGCGCGGCGTATGTCGAGGTCGACAAGGCCGAAGAAGAGCGCGACAAGGCATTTAAACTCAACGCGTACGGCGCTTTCTGGACCGCGAGGGTTTCGTTATTTACCGGCGCGAGAGTGCTGCACATCGGTACGGATTACGTATTCGACGGCAAGAAAAGCACGCCGTACAACGAAGACGATCAGACCAACCCGCTAAGCGTTTATGCCGAGAGCAAGCTGCACGGCGAGCAGCACGTTATGGAGACTAACCCTTCCTCCATAGTCGCCCGCTCCGCGTGGCTTTACGGTATCGGGCGCGAAAACTTTCCGTCGAAGATTCTGCGGGCGGCCATGCAGGGCAAACCGTTGCGGATCGTCTCCGATCGCTTCGGATCGCCGACCTATACCGTCGATTTGGCATACGCGATAGCCGAGATCATCGAGCGCGAAATAGAAGGAGGCATTTATCACGTCGTTAATTCCGGTGTCGCCAGTTGGTACGACATCGTTAAAGAGATGCTTTCTGCAGCCGAGATCGACGTTCCCTTGGAAAAAGCGAAGAACTCGGACTATCCGACTCCGGCTCAGCGGCCGGCTTACAGTGTTTTGTCCGGCGACAAGCTTGCGTCGCATGGCATCACTTTGCCGCCGTGGCAAGATGCAGTACGAAGGTACGTCGAGGAGCTGCGATCTAGCGGATTTATTCCCGGCTAAAAGCGTCGGGCAACAGTTCCCCGACGCTGGTTTCACGAATAACGCCGTCTTTATTCGCGATATAGACTACCGACTTCGGCGCACCGAATTCCGCCATGACTTGACGGCACGCGCCGCAAGGCGTTGCGCCGTTTTCGGTGACGAGAATCAGCGCCTCGAAACGCGTTTCACCGGATGCTACCAGAGCCTGAATCGCCACCCGCTCAGCGCATTGCCCCAGCGGATAAACCTCGTTCTCGACATTGCAACCCGCGAAGACTTCGCCCGTCGGAGACAACACTGCCGCCCCGACCTTGTACCCTGAATACGGCGCGTAGGCATTCGCGCGTGCGTTCAAAGCGGCGTCGAAGAGTTTTTGTTTCATTTCTTGAATTCCACGATCGTGACGCCCGCTCCGCCGGCATCTGCCGTCGCCTCATAGTACTTGTCGACTTCGGGCCTATGGGACAAGAAGTCGCGGACGACCTTACGGAGGATTCCGTCGCCTTTTCCGTGAACGATGCGAGCCTTGTGCAAACCGCCCAAAATCGCGTTGTCGAAGTAGTCTTCCAGAACCTCTTTTGCATCCTCAACGTGCAGCCGCCTCAGCATGATTTCCGTTGCGACCTGCGCGGTCGGCGTGACACGTCTGGTCGGTTTAGGTTTCGTCTTCGGCTGCTCAGCCGGAACGATGTCTTCGGGCTTCACGCTAAATCGCAATGCGCCGATCTGAAGCGCAACCGAGCCGTTGCGCTGGACTTCCAAAACAGTTGCGGGCTGCGTTCTCCCCCTAACCTGCACCGTGTCGCCAGGCTGAAATGCAGTTTCAGGAGGTTTGTCGGCCGAGGCAAGCGACGCCGAAGCGTCGGCGAACTGTTCCTCGATCTGGCGCGCCTGCTCTAAGAGTTCCTCCCTTTTCGATCCCGAAATCTTCGCAGTTGCTTCCAGTAGTTCTCGGTATTTTTCGCGCATTTCTCGAATGGCCTCCGCGATTGCGTCGCGAGCAGATTCACGGG
>JAICGT010000058.1 GCA_025922995.1 Fimbriimonadales bacterium | reverse complement strand
TGAGTTGCAGCCATCGAAATCAGATCCAGCGGCGAAGTTTCTCCCTTTGGCAATTCGATTTTTCTCTCCAAGTCGTTTTCATCGACCGTTTCCCATGCGGCCGACAGGTCGTCGAAGCTCGATCGAACGAGGTCGACCGCCGCAGATTTCGAGCTGTACTCCGGCGGAGCGGTGATGAACCCCTCAGCCGGCCCGGGCCATTCGCCCGGGTCTGTTCCACGCAGGCGATGCGTAATCCGCTTGTTGATCACGGCGATCTCGTACGAATAGTCCACGGGGCGCCGAGCGACGCCACCTGGCGATCTTTGAAGCACGCCTTCGTCCATCGCCTCGAGGTCCTCGAGATACATCTTTCCGGTCTCTTTGACTGCCTTGCCTAAATACTCTTTTAATGTCATTTTTCTTCCCTGGCAAACTCTACGTTCATCGGCCCCACCGAGCCGGACAACTTGTCTCCATCGTCGCTGAGGTCGAGAGTGATCGTTTGGCTGCCCGCTCCCGGAACGAGTGTCACCTTACCGTCCTCATACGTGTAGGTGCCGGCCCGAACACTCGTACTTGCCGAGCCCATCGTGAACGTGTTGTCGTCCTTCAGTTCGAGCACGAGCGTCTGACCGAAAAAAGCATACGTCCATTTGCCCACGACGCTTTTGCCTGCACATCCTGCGACGAGCAACAAAGCAACGATCCCAACAACCACCACATTTCTCATGCAAAACGATAGTACCTGGCAGCCTGTTAGAAGGTAATGCCGGCTTCTAGACCTCACTCGTTCCAGCGATCGGCGAGGAAGTCCGCGATCTGGGAAAGAGCAGCCTGGTCTTGCGTGCCGAAAGCGCCGACGGCGTGGCCATCGGCGTCGATCTGGCCCAGCAACCTTCCTTCCTGGTTGCGAATTAGAACCACGATCTCGCTGCGGACGTCCAGGCTGCAGGATAAGTAGTTTTCCAAATCACGAACGTCGTCGATGATGATGTTGCGGTTTTCTGCAACTGCGGTTCCGCAAACTCCCTTACCCACCGGGATTCGAGTGTGCTCGGTGGGGTCGCCGACGAACTCGTCGAGCAACAACTCGTGGTCGTGCAACGCGTAGATGCCAATCCAGTCGTAGCCGGCCTCCTCGCTGATTAGCTCCATGGCGCGTCGTCTGAGCGGCCTGCCGACGAGGCCCGATGCCTCGAGCGCTTCTAAGATCCGAACCGTATCGATCACGAGCCAAAGGATACGGTATCGAGGCCCGTCGTCGCACGAGCCCATCGAGCGGAACGAACGGCGAATCGGCTATCGTAGAAAAATAACGTGGCAGGCAGGAACGCGCCGAGCCGCATCGAATCTATGGGAGGAATGGACATGCGTTTTTATAAAGCGCTCGCCGTTGTCACGGCGTGCGCGAATTTTGTCGTTGCGGGCGCACAGAGCGCCGAAGACGTGGTCAAGGGACTTAGGTTCCGAAATATCGGCCCGGCTGTCATGAGTGGAAGGATCAGTGATATCGACACCGATCCGAAGAACTGCTCCACGGTTTACGTCGCTACCGCCTCCGGCGGCGTTTGGAAGAGCACAAGCGACGGCACTGCCTGGGAGCCTATTTTCGATGAGATGCCTGTAGCGTCGATCGGAGCTGTTCACGTGTCTCGAGCGGACAGCAACGTCATTTGGGTCGGCTCCGGCGAATCCAACAACCGCAACAGTTCGGCTTGGGGCAACGGTGTTTATCTCTCGACCGATGCCGGCAAGACCTTCAGACCCGCAGGGTTGGTGAACACGCAGCAAATCGCCCGGATCGTTTCTGACCCGAAAGACCCGAAGCGCGCTTGGGTGGCTGCAATGGGCGGTCTCTGGAGCGCTAACGAGGACCGTGGCATCTACATGACCGAAAACATGGGTGAGACGTGGCAGAAAGTTCTCTACATCGACGAGAACACGGGCTGCACCGAGCTCGTCATGGACCCGAAAAACCCGAGAGTCCTGTATGCGGGAATGTACGAAAGGCGTCGCTGGCCGTGGACGTTCAGGTCCGGCGGCAAAACCGGAGGAGTTTTCAAATCCACGGACGGAGGCAAAAAATGGACGAAGCTCGCGGGTGGCTTGCCAAGCGGAGAAACCGGCAAGATCGGCCTTGCAGTGAGCTACCAGAACTCTAACACCGTCTACGCCCAGGTCGAGGCAGTTCGCGACGAAGACGGAACCTATAAGAGCACCGACGGCGGCAAGACCTGGAAAAAGAACGGTCGATTCAACTCTCGGCCCTTCTACTACTACGAAATCGCTGTCAACCCCTACGATGACAACCACCTGCTCGCCACCAGCACAAACCTAACCGAAACGACGGACGGCGGAACGACCTGGCGCACGAAGCGAATGCCGATTCACGTCGACTATCATGCGATAAGGTTCTGCGAGGGCGAGCGAAATCACATTTGGGTTGGTGAAGACGGCGGCGCTGCCATAACACGCGACGGCGAAGGTTGGCGATGGGCAGGCGGCATCCCTGTTTCGCAGTTCTACGCGATTGAAGCCGACATGGCCATGCCTTACCATGTTTACGGTGGCCTCCAGGACAACGGTAGCTGGGGCGCGCCGTCGATGTCCCGCGTCGGTCGAGGCATTGGCAACTGGGAGTGGTATCGGATTAGCGGTGGAGACGGATTTCACGTCCAAGTAGACCCGACCGACAATGTTACGGTCTACTCCGAGAGCCAGGGCGGCGCCATCGCCAGGCGCAATAAGCTAACGGGAGCTTCGCGCTCGATCCGGCCCCGCGCTCCCCAAGGCGAAACGTACCGCTTCAACTGGTCGAGCCCGATTGTCATGAGCCCGCACAACTCATCGACGATCTGGTTCGGCGGCAACAAGCTATTCAAGTCGGTCGACAAGGGCGACAACTGGCGCGTGGCGTCCGATGACCTTACGACTAACGACCCTGAGAAGAACAAGAACATGGAGGGCCTCACGCCCGAGAACACCGGAGCCGAGAGGCACTGCACGATCATTACGATCAGTGAGAGCCCGCGCAAGGCAGGGGTCGTGTGGGTCGGTACCGACGACGGCCTCGTTCACGTCAGCGAAGACGACGGATATAACTGGTCGAACGTTACGGCCAACGTTGTGGGTGTCCCGAAGAACACCTGGGTTAGCCGGGTCGAGGCGAGCCGATTCAAGCTCGAAAGGGCGTACGCAACTTTTGACGGTCACCGGACCGGCGACTATAAGACTTACGTCTATGTCACCGAAGACTTCGGCAAAACGTGGACGAACATCACGGCTAACCTGCCATCGAACGAGTCGGCATACGTGATCAAGGAAGACCCCACGAATGAGAACCTGCTATACGTCGGCACCGAGTTCGGCCTGTACGTCTCGCTCGATCGCGGCAAGACTTGGACACGATGGAACGCCGGACTGCCGACAGTTGCCGTCCATGACATCAAGATTCACACCCGGGATCGCGACATCATTCTTGGAACACACGGCAGAGGCGTTTGGATTGCGCCCGTTGAAGCACTGCAGCAAGCAACCGCCGCTTTGATGGACAAAGACTTAGAGGTCTTTGAGCCGGTGAGGGCGGTCCAGTGGACGAGCAACTCGAGCGGCGGCTACGGTGACGGTGCGGGTTGGTTCTATGGCCAAAATCCACCCTCCGGCGCGCGCTTGGCGTACTGGCTGAAAGCGGATGCCAAAGAAGTCACGGTCGATATCCTCGATGCCGCAGGAGCCGTTGTTGGACGCGTTCAGGATCCCGATAATGGCCGCGGCGTCAACGTCGTCTACTGGAACTTCCGCAGTGGCGCCGGCGGGGGCGGTGGCAGAGGTGGCGGCGGCGGACAGTTCGGACAGGTGTCCGGGCCGGGCTCGTATGCAGTGCGCGTCACAGCCGATGGCAAAACCGCGACGAAGACCTTTACAGTCATCGCAGACCCGCTGCTCGGCGGCAACAACACCGGCGACGCCCCCTTCTAGAAGGGAGCACAACGGTTTGTTAGCCCGCGACCGGCTGCTTGCTCACCAATCCGTAAGGGATTGGCGAGCAAGCAGCAGCCTCGTCCGGGGTTGCTGCCTGTCAAACTATGGCGCGTGCGACGCATTCTCTTCGGACTGGCTACAGTGCTTCCCGTTATCGGCCTTATTCAGGGTCAGCGGAAGGTTTCGTACGACGACATCGCAGAGACTATCTATGCAAGCTGCACTCCCTGTCACTCGCCCGGAGGACCTGCGCCGTTCTACCTCCGAGACTACGAAGAGGTGCGACGCCGATCCGAACGGGTCGGCCTCAACGTAATCTCATCGGCGATGCCGCCCTGCCAAGTTCGGAGTGACTTCGGCCGGTTCCCGTCTACCCCCGGATTGACTACCGAGCAGATGATCCTAATCCGCTCATGGGCAAGTGACGGCGCGCCACCAGGAGAGCGCAATCCCGTGGCTCCGCAGATTGGCGCGCGGGTGTGGCGGCTGGGAAAGCCGCACCTGCTTGTGCGTTCAGGTCCTGTCTCCGCTCCTTCTGAGGGCGGAATCCACTGGGTATTCGCAAAGGTGAAGCTGACAAGAGGCGGTGTAATTCGCGGCATGGAACTGAAGCCATCCGATCCGCAAACGATCCGGCAGGCAACCGTCGGATGGGCGAGACCCGGAATAAACGCAGTTGCCGACACGACAACCTTGCCCGAAGGCGTCGATCCCATCGGTTCGTGGGCGTTCGGCTATTACACTTGGCGATCGCCCCGAGGCACAGGGGTTCTCATACCCGCAGGAAGCGACCTGCACTTCATGCTGCAGTGTCAGGCGATCGGCAAGAAGGGCGATGCCTCCTTTGACCTCGCGCTTTACTTCGAAGACGACCCTCGGCTGCATGTCGAACGGATAGTCTTGGAGAAGCGCGGGTTTACAATCCAAAACGGCGAAAAGCTTCGGTTGGACCTCTCGACGACGCTGGATGCTGACCTCAGGGTTACTTCCCTCCTGCCCGAATTCCGATACGCCTGCGAGCAGGTCGACCTTACGGTAGTACTGCCAAGCGGCGAAACCCGAGCCCTGTTGACGGGCAGATGGGATGTTTACTGGACCGGAGCGTACAATTTCATCGACCCTCCAGTCCTACCTAAGGGGACAGAGTTGAAACTATCCGCCTACTACAACAACGGGTTCGACGCGGCGCACGGCCCGGACACGCGCTTTCCCATTCGACAGGGCGATGGATTGGACGACGAACTCTGCAAGATGACGATCCAAGTTATCGGGGCGGAGGCAGGTTCGGATTCCTCTGCAGCAGCCGCGAGAACAGCGATTTCGCAGTGACTGCGTCGCCCTTTTGTCGATAAAGCATCGCCGCGCGGTACCACGACGCTTCGTCATCGGCGCGGGAGCGAATGAGTTTTGCGATCTCATCATCGATCTCACCGGACCGTTGCACCGCCTCAGCCCAAATCGCCATCGCCTCCGGTTCGAGGGCAGACTGCTGAAGTGCTGCTTCCGCATGTCTGCGGGCCGCCGCGACGTCACCTCCTAAGAGGTCCAAACGAGCGAGCGCGATCTTTGCTGGCAAGAGGTCCGGTTCGCCGGCAAGAGCCTGCGTGAACGCGGCGCGAGCGTCGTCGAACCTGTTGGCTTCGGCGTAAACGAGCCCGAGATTGAACCGCGCCACCGGCGGGGCGCCCAATTCTAACGCTGCCAGAAGCTTGTCGATTGCCTCGACGGGTTTTCCGGCTTGAGCCAGCGCTAGTCCGTGGTCGGTGAGTATCGTCGGGTCTGCGGGTCCCGCGCCTTCGGCTTGCCGGAACAGCGGCAGCGCTTCAGCCGGCTTGCCCATGTTGACAAGCGCGATGGCGGCCTGATGTGCGGCCTCGGCGTTCTTCGAGTCGTGCTCGAGAGCCCTGCGGAACGTGTTCATCGCCTCATCCGGCTTTCCTTGAGCGGCTTGCGTTCGTCCAAGCTGAACCCATGCGTTTTTGAACTCGGGACCGAGCTCGACCGCTTTCAACAAATGAGCTTCTCCCTTGGCGAGTTCTCCGGTAAACGCGTAGGAGGTTCCGATGGCGGCTTCCACAGCCGACACCTGGAACAATCCGTTTTCCCCACACCACAGAAAGTGACTTAGGGCCGCCGTCGCACTGTCGCCGGCAACTCCGGGCTCGGTCGCCGCCTTGTCTAGCGCCACGTCGTACAACCGATTGCCTTCGTGGAAGTGGTAATTCCAGACCGCCGAGTGGCCCAGAAAGGCAAACCAGACTATTCCGACAAGCACGCCGACGAAACCGACCCGCGTCATTCCACCGTCCTTGCGCAACTGCAGTCGCTGCCACCGCGCGTGCTGTGCAGAAAGCGTTCGAACCACGGCTACGGACACGAACGCCGAAATGGACGCCAGCCCGATCGCCAGCAGTAGCGGCACGGCGCCGTAGAGGCCCCTTAGTGCGTATAGCGACACGAAAAACACCGCCGCCATCGCAATCTCTTCGGGCCAAGTGAAATCGTACTTCTTGACCGCTTTCGCCGGCTTTGAGGGCTTTACGCGCAGGCTGGTCTTTCCGAAGCCATAGTAAAGAGCGTTCTTCGGACACACCGACACACAGTCCATACACTTCATACAGCCGGCATCGACGACCATGCCGAACCGCGCCACCTCCTCGTGCACCCGCACGTTCGAGGTGTAGGTCGCCGTGCAGTGGCCACATTGCTCGCAATCGTCGGTGACGCGTATCTTGCCTGGGGCGACCTTGTCGGCATAGTAAAAAAACGCGCCGTAAGGGCAGCCGTAAGTGCAGAACCCCTTGTTGCCGACCAGCCAGACGATCAGGAAGCCGCACACAACGAAGGTCAGAATGGCGATGCCCGGCGTCGGAAACGTCGCCCAGAAGTTCTCGGTGGTCAAATGGTACGTGAAGCCGGGGAACTTCACACCCTTGAGCATCCTGAGCAGCGACGGGTAAACGAACATGTAGAACGCCGCAAACAGCGGAACGTAGACGAGCAGCCGAGACCGGAACGCCTTCGGCTTCATGTGCAGCTTCTTGAGGATCCAGCCGCAGAGGTCCTGCAACGCGACGACGTGGCAGCCCCAGCCGCAGAAAAACCTGCCGAAGATCAGCGTGCTGAGGATCAGGATGACGAACAGGATGATGCCCGCGTTGATGTAGCCGAGCTCGAGCGTTT
>JAICGT010000057.1 GCA_025922995.1 Fimbriimonadales bacterium | reverse complement strand
TCACGACAACGAGCAAGCCGACGATGACATTGAGGATTTTGAAAAGCGTGCGAAATGTTTCCGCGGTATCTTTTTGAAGCGAAGGGTAGGTAAAAACAACCGCCCGTTCGCCTTTAAGCGACTCTTCCGCCCAGGCATCGAGTTGCCTTTGTGACTCTTGGTCCCTTGCAAAAAGCAGAAAAACGTCGATGGGCGGAAAATGATTCAAGGCAAGGTATTCGTAGCTCGTAAAGGAGAACCACTGATCGGATTCGTAGATGCCGACGACTACCACCGGCTTCGGCGAGTAATTGCGCTCGTCGTCCGGCTTTAAAATGACGCCTCCGATCTGCAAGTTTAGGTTCGTAGCCAGAGGCGAGGAAATCACTGCTTCGGGCAATCCCGGCTCCGGCAGCCTACCGCGAAGGTTTGTCAATTCGAACTTCTCGGCTGCATACGCGATGTCCTCCTGCTTGTATCCGTACATCACGAACGGCCACGGCCCGACGATCGACTTCACGTTGAAAATCGTCGTTCGGCATCTTATCTGCCGTTCGATCTCGACAGGCGAGCCGGCAAAGTGCTTCTCCAGCTTGGGTATTTCAGCGGCATCGCCGCGGGTCGTGACGCCGGTGAGAAAGCGGCTGAATCCGTAAACGGTCTCGATCGAGAGCGGGATCGAGTTCATCACCGTGACAACGCCGGCGATCAAAAGAACGGCAAGCATGATCACGCCGGCAAGCGGCGCGGTCTTTCCCGGATTCCGCAACAGGAACACCCACGCCGCAAGCGGCCGGGCAAGGCCGCGCGCGAAAATCGATTTGCGTTGGGGGGTCGCGGCTTCGGCCACGCTCGATTATAACGCCCCGAGGGATATACTCCTACATATGATCCGGGTTGGAATAAACGGTTTTGGCCGCATCGGCCGCTTGACTCTTCGCGCAATTCTCGAAAAGTATCGCAATGAAATGGAGGTTGTCGGCATTAACGACCTGACCGACCCAAAGACGAACGCGCACCTTTTCAAATACGACAGCACGTTCGGCACGTTCAAGGGCGAAGCCGAGTTCGACGAAGACGAAATCGTAGTCGACGGCATGCGTATGCGGTCGTTCGCAAGTAAAGACCCCGCCGAGATCGACTGGGCGTCGACCGGCGCGCAGGTCGTCTTGGAGTCGACCGGTATCTTCACGGATCGCGAAGGGGCTGCAAAGCACCTGGGCGACACCGTAAAGAAGGTCATCATCAGCGCTCCGGCTAAGGGCGAGGACCTCACCGTCGTCCTCGGCGTCAACGAAGAAAAGTACGACCCGGCAAGCCATCACGTGATCAGCAACGCAAGTTGCACAACGAATTGCATCGCGCCCATGGCAAAGGTGTTGCAGGACTCATTCGGCATCCAGAGCGGCTTGATGACGACCATCCACAGCTACACCAATGACCAGAAAATACAGGACCAAGCCCACAAGGACCTGCGGCGCGCACGCGCCGCCGCGCAGAACATCATCCCAACCAGCACCGGCGCAGCGAAGGCACTTGGCGTTGTGATACCGGAAGTCCAGGGCAGGCTGCACGGCTTCGCCGTGCGTGTTCCGACCGTCGACGTTTCGATGGTCGACCTGGTCGTCCAACTCGATAAGGCCCCAACCGCCGACGAAATCAACGCCGCCTATCGCGAGGCTGCGACCGGCGACATGAAAGGGATCTTGGCGGTCAGCGACGAACCGCTGGTGAGCAGTGACTACATCGGCAGCGAGTTTTCGTGCACGGTCGACTCTGCCCTGACCATGCGCATCGGCGACAACATGGCGAAGGTCATCGGCTGGTACGACAACGAGTGGGGCTACTCGGTGCGCTGCGCAGACCTCGTGAAGTTTCTCGATGAGAAGGGACTATAAAAAGCAAAGCGCAGTAGAATAGGGCGTTGGAAGTCCATCCCAGCGTCGCAGGAACCTTGCGGCGTCTCCGCGAGGAAGCGCCGGGCGTTCCGCTACTCGCGCTTGGGCAATCCGTCTTCTGGGACGAGCCGCTTAAGGCCATGCTTCCGATTCTCGCAGAAGCCGTAAACGAGCCGGTTTCGCTCGTTGCCGGGGTTCACGACACCGATTATTTCGCCAAGCTTCCCGGCGGAGTCGAATCCGATAAGCGCTTCATTGCGCTGCCGAAAAACGACGGCTCCACCAGAGATTTCTGGTCCGCCGCAGGCGAATTCAGCGCACTGTTCGGAAGCGAGACGCCGGTAACGCGAGAGGCATTAGCGGCCGCGGGAGTGTCGATCGACCGCATCGCGCGCGGTGATGCCGACGCTCTCGATAAAGCCACGGAAGCATGGGGCTGGCGAGGAATCGCCTACAACAACGCGTCGCCGAAGGTGACTTCCGAAGTGCCGATTCACCACGCGTTCGACGCCATCGAATCGACGTTCGCGTGGGCTTTGGAGCAGAGCCGCGCGTGCCTCGAAGAAGGAGAGCCGTCGGACATCGTCATCGATCAGCTGCGAACAATTCTTTGCGATGCGCGCGACGGCTGCCCGGGCCAAACACTCGCCGAGTTTTACGAGTGCATGCTGCCGAGATTGCATCAGATCGTGACCGGACGGCCGTCGCAAGCCGAGATCACCCGCACCGGAAAGCTACTGCGCTTAAACAAGGAAACTGCCGGCCTGCCTCGGTTCGCTTTTGTAGACCTGTTCCTCAATCCTCAAACTGCGGATGAAGCCAAGCAGGCTTACGACGACGCCATTGCGCACTCCGAAGTGTATACGCTGGACAAATTCGGGACAGGCGCAATTCCGTTCGACCTCGTCATCCCGGGCGAAGGCAGAGGCACGATTCGGCTCACTCCGAAAATGTTGGTCGTGATGACCCCCGATCCGAAATTCATTAAGCTCGAAAAACCGGTCGAGTCGATTCACGACCTCGCGGCCGTTGTAGAGAACGCTTTCGGGAACGTCGTGCTCGTCGGCAAGGCGATTACGCTCATCGCGATGATGGCAGCCGAGTACGTGTTCGCTTTCTATGAGGGAGCCTCGATGTACGTTGCGCAGACGCGCAAAATGATCGAGGCTTTGAAAGAGCGAGAAATCGAAGTTACAGCGAAGCCTATTTTGCGGATCGAACTCGACGCGTGGGACGCTCTCAAGAATACGAATCGGTGGTTCCGTCTTCCCGAACCGTTGCGCGGACCGTTCGGCGCGGACGTTGTTTCAGGGGCGACGATAGCGAGCGCATGGAAATGCGTTTCCGATCAGCAGCAGAAAAACCTGGACGCGCTCGGCAAAGCCCGCACGGTGTCGGACTTACTGCAGGCGCTGCAAGCAATGCGAGGCGGACGATGGCAAACGCTTCGCGAAGAATACGAGTCGTTGCGCAAAAAGATGTCTCCATTCGACGCCGTGGTTCGCGATTACAACAGCCAAATCGCGTCGACACACGAAAGGCTTCGCGAAATTAAGGCTCGCTGGGCAGTGGCAGAACGGCTCCGCGGCGAGGCGTTTAGAAATGGGAAGCACGAAGAACGCGACAAGCTTGGTGATGAGCTGACCGGACTGCGACTCGAAAGGAGAGACTTGTGGGATCGGCTCAGCGACATTCGCCGGCAGAAATCCGAAGCGGCTTCCGCTCCGGAAGTTCGTGCGATCCGTGATCGTCGCCTGAAAATCGAGCGCGAAGCCGAAATCGCTCGTTTACGCACCGTTCGCGAGGCAATCATGGCTACAATTGGCATGGAAAAAACTAGCCGGAGACCTGCGGCCTGGTGGTTCCCGCTAGTCTGTCCCGACGGAAAGTGGTTCGAGGGCCAACTGTGCGATGTAAGGCTAAGGCTGGAGCCCCTACAATAGAAATGAATCTGCGGTTTCACAAGTACGAGAGCATCGGCAACGACTTCGTTCTGGTCGAAGAGTCCGATGTCGCGAAATGGTTCGGAAGCGAATTGCCCGCCGATGCTTACCCGAAGCTGGCTGTCGCCTTGTGTGATCGCAAATTCGGCATCGGATCCGATGGCTTGCTGACCTACTCCACGGATGGCGACGCGGTCGTCATGCGAATGTTCAACCCCGACGGCACCGAAGACTTCTGCGGGAACGGTTTGCGTTGCGCGGCGCTGCATGCAAAGCGTGCGGGTTTTGCAGAAAAAAACGCGTCGTTGAAGCATGGCGGAAAGGTAATCGACGTAAATTTCTCACTCGGAGGCTGGATCGATGTCGGTCTGCCTAAGCCAAACTTCGAGCCGCGGTCCGTGCCGTTAGTCGCAGGGGTCGAGGAGATTTTCGATACGCCGCTTCAGGTAGGGAGCCGGAAGGTGCAAGCATGTTCAGTCAACGTCGGCTCGACACACACGGTGTTGCTGGTAGAGGGGCCGCCTGAAGAGGCGGACTTTCAGGAACTCGGCCCCGCGATCGAGAACCACGAATGGTTTCCACAGCGAACCAGCGTGATTTGGTGCTGGCCACGAGAAGGCCGGTTCAATGCGTTCGAGATTCGCATTTGGGAGCGTGGCGTCGGCGAGACTTTGGGTTGCGGCACGGGTAGCGCAGCCGCAGCCGCCTGTATCTTTCGTAACAGCTCGCTCGTGGCTATCGAGGTAAAGAATCCCGGCGGCGAATGTGCGGTCGCGCTTGGGCCGGAAGGCACTTTGAACACGAGCGCAAAGGCAAGACACGTGTTCACGGGAGAGACGAAAGGCGGGTTTCCAAGCGGTATACTTCCTGCTGCGCAGGACTCGTCCTGATGCCGAACTAGATGGATAAGCCGCCCCGCAATGTTGCCCCGTCGAACGGGCCAACCGTCGAAGCGACGCCGAGCGTTGAAACGCTTATTCGCCAGATTCAATCGCTTTTACCTGAGGAGGAACCTTTATCGATGGCTGATTCAAATTTCGACGCTGACTTGATTGTGATCGGGGCCGGCCCCGGCGGGTACGTAGCTGCAATTCAGGCTGCGCAACTCGGCTTGAAAGTCATTTGCGTCGAAAAAGAGTTTCTTGGCGGAACTTGCCTTAACTGGGGCTGCATTCCGTCAAAAGCATGGATTGCATCCGTGGAGACGCTCGACAAGGTGAAGCATGCGGACACGATGGGAATCGTGGTCAAGGGTGAGGTAAAGCCCGATTTCGAAGCCATAAAAGCGAGGGTCGAAAAGATTGTCAAAACGCAACGCGGCGGCGTTGGAATGTTGTTCAAGAAGAACGGCATAGAACACGTCGAGGGCTTCGCATCGTTTATCGACAAAAATACGATCGAAGTCGAGAAAGAGGGCAAGAAAAAGAAGCTGACTGCCAAGAATTTTGTTATCGCGGGTGGTTCGAGCGTAATTTACCTACCGATAGAGGGCCTCGGCAAAACCGCCGAAGAGGGCGTTTGGACAAGCGACGACGCCGTATTCGCGCCAACTCTTCCCAAGAGCATGCTTATCGTCGGCGGAGGCGCAGTCGGCGTTGAGTTCGCATACGTATTCAGCGGCCTCGGCGTCAAGACGACAGTCGTCGAAATGATGCCGTCGCTTATTCCTATGTTCGACGCCGACCTCGGGTCTGAACTAGCCAAGGCATTCAAGAAACGCGGTGTCGAAGTGCTCCTCGGTGCGACCGTCGAGAAGGCCGCAAAGACCAAAGCGGGCTGGAAATGTTCGGTAAAAGCCGGCAAAGAAACAAAAGACATCGAGGCGGAAGTCGTGCTGCTGGGTGTGGGAAGAAAGGCCAACACAGATGGAATGAATCTCGAAAAAATCGGCGTGAAACTGCACAAGCGCGGAGTCGAGGTCGCAAACGACAAAATGCAGACGGCGGTTCCGAATATCTACGCGATCGGCGACGTTATCGGACACATTCAACTCGCGCACGTTGCCAGCATGGAGGGTGTGGTCGCCGCGATGAATTGCGCAGGTAAAGAGCGGGCCATGGACTACAAAGTCGTTCCTAACTGCGTTTACACGATCCCGGAAATAGCGACCGTAGGCCTAACAGAAGGGGAAGCGAAAACGCAAGGTTACGACGTAACGGTGGGCAAGTTTAATTTCCGAGCTAACGGCAAGGCGATGGCAGCGGGCGAGCAGGACGGCTTCGTAAAGATCGTCGCCGAAAAGAAATACGGCGAGGTGTTGGGGATGAGCATCGTCGGCCCGCACGCCACAGACCTGATTCATGTGGGCGCGACGGCGATTCAGCTGGAAGCTACGCTAGACTACATGACGTCGATGATTCACGCCCATCCAACGCTTGCAGAAGTTATTCTAGAAGCATACGAGACCGCCGCGCACGGCAAGAGCATCCACACGCTCTAAACCGAGATTTTAATCTCACCCGGCCCGCCGTCTTTACCGAGCACGGCAATCTTTGCGGGCATAAACTGCTTGATCACCCAGGCGGCAGTGGTGATTGTGGGCGTTATTCGGTGCGACTTGTAATAGCACTCTTCTCCGGAAAACGCCGCCGGTATCAGCATTTGGTCAGCAAGAAACTCGTCGACCGTGGCATCGCCATTAAGCCAAACAATCAACTCTGAAAAAGCCTCGTCACAAACAGTTTCCATGGGCTTTCCGCGTTCTCCGATAGATTGGTATCCGCCGAAGCCACTTTCGAAAATCGCCGTGCAAGTTACTGCTGCGCCGGGCGATTTCGAACTCGGGCGAATCGTTTCGATATCCATTTCGAGCCCGTTTTCTGCCGCAAGGTTCGCCAAGTGACTTGCGCCACGTTTTACGACCGACTCAGGCAACTCGCTGCCGACCACAAACGCTTTGCACTGTTTTAACTCACCGCGCGACTTCCAGGCAAAGCCGTTCAACGCGCTGGGCTCGACTTCTAAATCGACTTCCCCGCCGCCCCTTGGCGGATAACCCGCAGACGACATAGACGCCACGCCGACGACACCCGCCAACGCCATTGCCGGAAGCGTAACGCTGCGGAAGTACTCGTAAGTCGGCGCGAATGGAATATGCGTGCCCCCCCTACACGAAATGTACGACATTGCGCCCGCCCGTGCCAAAGGCGTCATGAGCGTTTGAAGCGCCAACACCGCGCTGCCGGGCTGCGAATGCCCCGCCAGTTCCCGAAGGTCGATGGAATCACGCATCGGCGAAAGGGGAGACTTCGGCGCAAACGACAGGATGTCGTCACCGACCCTTGCGGACACTTCCGCTCCCGTCACTTGTCCCAGCGCCCGAGCGAGCGCTGCGTCGATAGCTCCGATTCCGGGCCGCCTCAGACCGCCGCGAACGGAGCGAATAATCAGAGGTTGACCCGTCAAGGAGGAAACTGCG
>JAICGT010000056.1 GCA_025922995.1 Fimbriimonadales bacterium | reverse complement strand
GAATCGATGAATCCTGCCTCAAGGTAATCCCAAAAGTGGCTAAAAAGAAGCGGCCCCGACACATGTCGGGGCCGAAGAACGCCAAGAGGCGCGGAAACTACTCACCCTGGTTGCGCTTGAACTCCCGGATGAAAGCCGGGATGTCGAGGTCGGCTTCGTCAGCCTTCTCGCGCTTGGCGGGCTCGGGAGTCGACGACGCTGCAACGGCAGAAGGCGTCGAAGGAACCGGCCGCGGAGTGCCTGTTGCCGATCCTACACCCGGAGGCAGCGTTGAAGCGCCGCGGGCGTTGTCCGTCGGAGTCTCCATACGCTGAACCGGCTGGGGAGTCACCGGCGGCTGATACGTCGGCCCGCCTCGCTTCTCCACGAAAGGCACGCCCGTATTCGTGCGACTCGGCTGGGCAGCCGGGGCGGGGGTTCCGAGAGTGGCCTCGGCGACACGCTGACCGGTTTCGGCAGCCATGTCGAATCCGGAAGCGAGCACGGTGATCCGCACTTCGCCGTCCAATTTCTCGTCGATGACGGTGCCGAAGATGATGTTCGCATCCTCGTTCGAGGCGAGGTTCTGGATATACGACATCGCTTCGTTGGCTTCCGCGAGCGTAAGGTCGTTGCCCGCCGTCATCGTGACCAGCAATCGGGACGCGCCGTCGATATTCGTTTCGAGCAGCGGGTTCGAAACCGCGCTCTGGGCGGCCTGCTGAGCCCTGTGCTCGCCGGCGCCAAAGCCGATGCCCATCAATGCGGGGCCGGCGTTCGACATGATCGACCGCACGTCGGCAAAATCGACGTTGATCTGTCCGGGCACCGTGATGATGTCCGAAATGGCTTGCACGCCTTGGCGCAAGACGTCGTCCGCTACGCGGAACGCCTCTTGCAGGGTTGTTCTTCGTTCGACCACGGGAAGCAATCTGTCGTTGGGGATCGAGATGATCGTATCCACGATGCGGCTAAGCTCGCGGATCCCCTGTTCAGCCAATCGGCACCGCCGCGGGCCCTCCCAGGCAAACGGCTTGGTGACGACGCCGATCGTGAGCGCGCCGACTTCTTTGGCAAGCTCGGCGATAACAGGCGCGGCGCCCGTGCCCGTGCCGCCGCCCATGCCGGCGGTGACGAACACCATGTCCGAGCCGTTGAGCAGCTCGCGAATTTGGTTGCGGCTTTCTTCGGCGGCAGTTTTGCCGACTTCCGGGTTCCCACCGGCGCCCAGGCCCCGCGTTACATTCGTGCCGAGCTGCAACTTGCTCGGCGCTTTCGCAAGGTCGAGCACTTGAATATCCGTATTCATGGCGATAAAATCCACGCCATGAATGCCGGCTTCAATCATGCGGTTAACGGCATTCGATCCGCCTCCGCCTACACCGATTACTTTGATAACCGCTTGCTGCGGCATTCCATTACTAGCCATTTTCATAGTCACTCCTAAGTGTTAGTTTCCGTCCTCTCGGCCTTTGGTCGAGAAAATCGATCCGAAGCTTTTGATCAGCTTCCGAAGATCGCCGGTTTCTGCGGCGACTCCCTCCTGGTCACGCAGGCGCACTCCGAATCGGAGTAGTCCTGCTGATGTCGCAAACTCGGGTCCGGCGAGCGCATCGCCCAGCCCTGGGAACGGCTCTGGAAAACCGATCCGTACCGGCGTTCCTTTCGCAAGGCTTTGCGCGAGTTCGCTCAAGCCCGTTAGCTGCGATCCGCCACCGGTAAGCACTAGCCCGGATCGCAACCGCGATAACGGCACGGCGTCTTCGATCGCATCGAGAGCCATGCAAATCATTTCCTTTGCGCGTGCCGTTACGATTTCGGCGAGCACGCGCCGCTCGAACGGCCGCCGTTGCGTCGTGCCGGACTGCTCGACGTAAACCGCCTCGTCTTCGGCGACCTTGCCGCATGCGCCCGCGTCGAGCTTCAGCCTTTCGGCTTCGGCTATCGACGTCTTCAGCAACACGGAAATGTCTTTCGTGATGTGCTGCGAACCTACCGGCAGCGTTTGCAGATGCACCACGCTGCCGTCGAGATAGACAGCGACGTCGGTCGCATCTCCGCCGATGTCCACGACCGCGACTCCGGCCTCCCTATCGCCCGGCTTCGTTACCGCTTCCCCGCTGGCAAGCGCTTTCGGCATCCAGCTTTCGACCTCGAAACCGGCCTGCTGTACGCATTCGGTAAACCCATCGAGTTGCACCGTCGGCGCAGTTACGAGCAGGGTTTCGGCTTCCAGCCTTTGTCCGCTCATGCCAACGGGCTTGACTACGCCGCTTCTGCCGTCGACCCTATACGAGCGCGGCACCGCGAGGATTAGTTCGCGATCCTCCGGCAGCGGGGTTTGCTTGCTGTGGTTGATGACGCGGTGAACATCTTCCCGCGTGATTGTCTGGCCGGGGTTCAGGATCGGAACCAGTCCCCTGCTCGGCGAGCTCTGGATGGCGTCGCCGGATATCGCGACCGTTAGGTCCGATACTTTTCGGCTAGCCATCGACTCGGCTTTGCGGATTGCCTCCGCGACGGCTTTCGCGGTCGATTCAGTATCGACGACGTGTCCCTTACTTAGGCCGCGGTTCGTCGCGGTGCCGATTCCGGCGAGCCTTGGCCCACCGGAATCGTCAATTTCCGCAATGATTACAGCGACTTTGGTTGCGCCGATATCGATCGCCGCAAATGTACTCATAGTTGACTGACCTCCATATTTCTTTTTTCTCTTGCGTCGGCCCAACGCGCCAAGTAATGGCGACGAATGATCGACAGATTCGCAAAAATCCTTCCACCGAGTGCGACAACTGCCGCTAGGTAGACCTCGATTCCTAACTTAGTGCCCAGATAAACGAGGCCCATTCCGAGAAGGATGTTAAACACAAAACCCGTAGCGAACAAATCAGCTTTAAATCTGGCTTCTAAACCTGCTCTTATGCCGCCCAACAGCGTATCAAAGCCCGCTAATGCGGCGACACCGACATACTCTCGTGGCACCGCAGTTGCGGGAAATCTGACAAAGTAAGCGGCAACAATCCCGGCGATTAATGCAAGGATCGGCAGCACAAATTTCACTGCTTGGCCTCGACTGTCTTTGTGAAATTAAGCTCAGTCGAGCCGGTGTAACCTTGCAATACGACCTTCTCTTTCTTGGTAATTTCGACCATGTACGGGTCGGTCTTCTTGATGTTGTCGAGGTAGCGGCCCTGCATGGACATGGCGCCGTACAACGTCTCCGGGTCGCCTATGGCGCTGATCCTTACGGGTGAAGCAATCGGAACCCGGCCGACGTAGATGACGGGTCCCTCGCAGCGGAAATTGCTGTTCTTGGCCAATCGATGGCCGTTTACCGAGATCGCTTCAGCCCCGCTCATCCATAAATCGTTGACAACCACAAGGACGTCACGGTCGTGAACATTGTATTGATTAATGACATCGACATCGCCACTTTTTTGTTTGCTGTCTCGCAAAAGAATCTCTATTCCAGGGCCTGAAACCTCAGTTAAACCGGCAAAGAGCTTCACTTCTTGCAAATTGCTATTTAGCACCGCAGTTTGCTTAGACTGGTTGGCCATTGCGTCCTGCAGCTCGGTAATTTGATCTCTCAGTTTTTTAATTTCGGCGTCACGCTCGTCGATTCCGGCCCCGATCGGTTGCGGGGTCGAAGTGCTGGGCCTCATGGCGTACAGAGAACTTGTCGCCGGATCGGCGGGCATCCGCATCGCGGCGGCGATAAGGAACCCAAAGACCAGCGCGATCGCGCTGACGGGCGCGGTCCACTGCGGAAATGTCGTATTCGTCAGCTTCGCCATTGTGAGTGCCTAGCGGCTATGGACGGCGTTGTCTGGATCGACCAGGATGATTCTGCCGCCCTTAGCGGCCCTCTGCGGATCCTCCCGGAACAAATCTGCCAGAACTTGTACTTTTCTGTCCAGGCGAGAAGTGTCACCAAACTCGACGACCAAGCCATCGGTAGATAAGAATAGACCTTCTTTGTCGTCAATTTCCAGTGTTCCGGTAAGTTTTGGCATAAAAACTTGAAGTTTTTTTGCAAGCCTGGCGAGCCTTCGGATGGGCGAGGGGTCGGATATCGTGAGGATTGTGTTGGAATCCTCCACTTTACGAGAAATATGCAGGTTTGGCGGAAATCTGGCGCCGATTGGAAAAGTGGTTCCGATCTCGTCTACGGCGACGCCTTCGGCCACAAGGGCAACCGGCTTTCGATACTCGAGCTTCAGCCGTGCCCGGCCGAAGACGTTCGTGCGGACGGAAGCCGAGCGGACCTCCGGGGACAGTAGCCGGCTCTCGATATCGCCGACATCGATTGCCAAAGCCGGCGTCTGGCGGACGCCTTCCATCACTGCCCGAATCCTCGATTGGTCATGGGCCGCGGCTCCCGAAACACGCACCGTCGTCAAGTTGGTAAGCGGGCTCGCAAAGAGAGCTGCGACAAGCGTGGCCAAAAAAGTCACGATCCAAAAGACCATCCACTCTACAGCCTTAGACCGCGCCGGTTTCTTCTTAGCCCTCTTTTTTGATGCCATAACGCCCCATTGCACTGAGAAGAATTCGCTCACATAAATCCGGGTAGCAAATCCCGGCTGCTGCAGCAGAGTTGGGTATTAAAGATGTTTCGGTAAGGCCGGGCAACGTGTTAATTTCTAGAACTACGACTTTGTCACCCGACACGATCATGTCAGTTCTACTGAAGTCTTCAGCACCAATGGCTTTGTGCGCTCGTAATGCGTAATCTTGGGCGATCTTTGTGATTTCCTCAGGGATTCGCGCAGGTACGATTTCATCGGTTGCGCCGACTGTGTACTTAGCCGCGTAGTCGTAGCTTCCGCTTGCAGGACAAATCTCTACAACGGGCAAGGCTTCGTCGCAGAGCACCGGCACGCTGATTTCAATGCCCTCAACGTGCTCCTCAATCAAAGCCTCCGTGTCGTATTTAAGCGCCTTTGAAATCGCATCCGGTAACTGCCCGGAACTCTCTACGAAGGTCAGTCCGATCGTTGACCCTTGGGCGTTGGGTTTTACGACACAGGGCGTGCGGATCTCCGGCAAGTCGTCGCCGGCGCGAATAACGATGCCGCTCGGTGTAGGGATCCCGGCGTTTTCCAACAGCCTCTTCGTCGCTGCCTTGTCCATTGCCAGCGCGCTCGCCCGCAAGCCCGACCCTGTAAACGGAAGGTGCAACATGTCGAGCAGGCCCTGGATTCTGCCGTCTTCGGCTCCGGTGCCGTGAAGGGCAAGAAACACCAGGTCCGGCCTTTCGGCTCCGATGAGCGAGCTGACATCTCCAGACGATAGCAGAGCTTCGGTCGGATCGAGTGTGGTTACCTGATAACCCTTTGATCTCAACGCATCGGCAGCCATCGTGCCGCTGCAAATGGAAACTTCCCTTTCAACCGACTCGCCACCAAGCATCACGCAAATTCGGAGTTCTTTTCGGCGTTTCAATTCCTGGAGAAAGCCTGCAGCAAAGAATTCGATTGTGCCCGCTCCCATTCCCACGACGATGTCGCCTTTCGTTGCGATCGAAGCGACGAACCGAGGCAATAAGTGTCGAGACGGAACGTAGCCGCAAGCCACACCCTGGGCCTCTAGTCGCTCGACAATGAGCGCCGAGGAAATACCTGGAATCGGATTCTCTCGGGCAGGATATATGTCCGTGAGGACGACCAAATCAGCTCCGGACAAGGCCGGAGCGAATTCGTCCAAATGCTTCTGCGTTCGCGTGTAAAGGTGCGGCTGATATGCGATAATCAATCGCGCGCGCGGGTGGCGTGAACGAAGGGCCTGAATCGACGACCGAATCTCAGTCGGGTGATGAGCGTAGTCATCGTATACTGTGATTCCGAATTCTTCTCCAATAAATTGCAGTCGCCTATCACAGGGATAAGCGTTTTGCGCGGCGTTCGCCGCTGTCGATTGATCCACGCCCAACGCTACTGCCATAGCCATCGCACCGGAGGCGTTCAACCGGTTGAGGTCTCCTGGAATGCGCATTTTTTTGGGGTCCAAGAGCGGTGAATAATCATAGGGGACAGCATTCTCCACTTGAGCCGCGACTTCTCGAGATCCGCTGTCCGGTCCGCAATAAACCAGCTTGGTTTGACCGCACGCCCGGCCCGCCACGTCGACCAACATATCACGGAGATTCTCCCAAGTTTCATGAAAGTCCATGTGCTCCGGCTCTAGATTAACGAGGAGCACCGATTCGGGCCGAAGGTCTTCGATTCCTCCGTACGCTTCGCACGCTTCGACGACAGCGATTTCGCCGCTGCCGAAGCGCACGTTATGGTCGAATACCGGAACGTCTGCGCCGACAATGACGAGCGGATCGAGGCCCGCTTCGATCAGGATTTGCCCAAGAATTGCGGTTGTCGTACTTTTACCGTGTGATCCTGTGACAGCGATGGTCCTTTTATTCATCAGGATCGCACCGAGCGCTTCCGACCTTTTTCTCAATTGAAGGCCGCGCTTACACGCTTCCATAAACTCCGGATTAGTGCCGAGATCGACGGCGTCCGAGACAATTACTATGTCCGCGTCGTCGACGTTTTCTGCGGATTGGCCGACAAAAATAGTCGCGCCACGATTCCGTAGGTCGTGAACCGTTTCCGATGCCACGGAGTCAGAACCCGTTACGCGCCGCCCGCTGCTGAGCAAGATTCTTGCGATGGCGCTCATGCCAGCACCGCCGATGCCTATGAGGTGTACTGTTCCGTCAGGGAGGTCGTGATTACCGAACCACTTCTTTGTTTCCGCGCGCGTCCTCAAGCCGCTGCTCCTTTTACGACTTCAAGGACAGCGTGTGCCGCGTTGGGCTTTGCCCAACCGCTCAGCGCTGCTGACGCTTTGGCGCGGCGCGGCTCGTCGTCGCGCCACGACCGCCATTCTTCGGCGAGCCGCTCCGGAGTTAGTCTATCCTGCTCCAGAACCGAGCCTCCGCCAATTCGCTCGATCTCGCGCGCGTTGTGCAATTGATGATTGGCAAACGAAGTCGGCAACGGGACAAAGATCGCAGGAACACGAAAGAGCGCCAATTCGGCGATCGTGCCGCTGCCCGCGCGAACAACCGCAAGGCCCGCTGACCGGAGAGCATCTGCCATATCATCCTCTCCCAGGAACGGTACATGTTTGTAGTTCGGCGGTTTAGACACATCCTGCACTTCTTGAAAGAGCTTTGGGCCAGTGATATGGATCACATCTCCGCTCAGAGAATCGGCCGCCTCGAGCGCCGCGTCGTTCAGAGCACGTGCGCCCTGAGAGCCTCCGGCGATGAGCGTTGTAAACCCTTCCATTGGTTTTTCGAGGTGCGCCGAATCTACCAACCGTCGCCGAACCGG
>JAICGT010000055.1 GCA_025922995.1 Fimbriimonadales bacterium | reverse complement strand
ATCCTGCACTCCTCGATCCTACCGTTCATGAAGTCGCAGCACGAGTCGCACTCCACGCACCACGGCCTGACGAACGTCAAGGCGCGCGTAACGCCGAAGGAGCCCGAAAAGCTCGCCCCGGTCGACAGCAAGTACGCCATCGTTGAAGAGCACCAGGAAGAGTCGATGATGTTCCCATGGTACGCACTGCCGATTTTCTATCTCATCTTCGTCGGATTGCTCGGCATCCCGTTCAAGCTCATCTTCCCCGGCGCGCCGATCATCCTCTCGACGATCATCGCCACGACGCTTTACCTCGTCGGCTACGAGATGTGGCACGCCGTGCTTCACTTCCCTTACCAAAAGTTTTGGCGACCCCTTATGGAGAGCCGCAAGGTCGGAAAGGTCACTCGGTACGTCTACGGCTTCCACCTGATGCACCATTGGCGGCCGACAACAAACCTCGCCGTCGTCGGGTACTGGGGCATCGCGCTCTGGGACCACGTTTTCCGCACGCACAAACGCCCTGAGCTCATGCCGCTCGACAAGCACGAAGTTCGCTATGTCGACTGCGAGATCAAGAAGCCTCGGTGGCCGATCAACATCATCGACGGTTGGGAAAAGGGCATGTACAAGTTCTCGCGCAGCGTAGAGCGCGGCATCGGCCGCCTTGTCGGGATTAAGCCGAAAGCGTAGTCGCGTTTCCGAGCTAGAATATGGACTGAGGTGACTTAACGATATGATCACGTTGCTAGCAGTTGTCGCCCTGGCAGGCACGCAGGGGCCGGATCGCTTCCAGTCGCAATTCGAGGTCGACAAAAAGGACCTCGTGACCACGGGCAAGAACGACTATTTCATTCTAGAGCCCGAGTACCAGCTTGTTCTCGAGAGCGCGACCGAAAAGGTTTTGATCACGGTGCTGGAAAAAACGAAGCTGGTCGATGGCGTCAAAACCAGAGTCGTCGAAGAGCGGGAGTTCGAGTACGGAGAGTTGAAGGAAGTTTCTTTCAACTACTTTGCGATCGACAAGAACAGTAAGGCGGTCTATTACTTCGGTGAAGACGTGGACATCTACGAGGATGGCAAGGTGGTTCGCCACGAGGGCGAATGGCTTTCAGGCGTCGACCGCGCACGATTCGGCTTAATCATGCCGGGCACGCCGAAAATCGGATACGCTCACTATCAGGAGATCGCGCCCGGCAAGGCGCTCGACCGGGCAGAGATCGTCAGCCTGTCAGAGACGCTAAAGACTCCTGCCGGCCAGTTCTCCGATTGCCTGAAGGTGCTCGAGACGACCGGGATGGATGCGAACGAACGCGGCTACAAACTCTACGCCAAAGGCGTGGGACTGATCCAGGACGAGGACATGACGCTTCGCAAGTACGGCTACATCGACGACTAAGGCGGAAAGCTATTTGCTATAATCGAGTCCTCCTCTGATGGTCGACTTCCCCCTTATTTTCGAGCGCTCCAAACCCGGGCGCCTCGGCTGCAATCCGCCACGCTGTGACGTTCCGGAAACCGACCTCGACAGCCTCCTCGGTAGCCACCGACGGCAAGAGGCGGCAGAACTTCCCGAGGTCGGCGAGCTTGAAGTCGTTCGGCACTTTACGAACCTGAGCCACCGCAACTACGGCATCGACACTGGCTTCTATCCGCTCGGCTCGTGCACGATGAAGTACAACCCGCGAATCAACGAAGCCGTTGCTGCCAACCCGGCGTTCGCGCTCACCCACCCCCTGCAGCCGGTCGAAACTGCCCAGGGCTGCTTGGAAGTGATTCACGACCTTCAAACCTGGATGGCCGAGACGACGGGATTCGACACCGCGACCATGCAGCCCCCCGCCGGGGCCAGCGGCGAACTGCTTTGCCTTCTGTTGATCAAGGCGTATCACGAAAGCCAGGGCCAGGGCCATCGCAGCATCGTCCTCGTACCTGACAGCGCCCACGGCACCAATCCCGCCAGCGCGGCACGCGCAGGCTACACCGTGCAGCCTGTGAAGACCGACGGTCGCGGCGGCACCGATATCGATGACCTGAAGGCGCATCTCAACGACAACGTCGCCGCGATGATGCTGACCAACCCGTCGACGCTCGGCCTTTTCGAAGACAAGATTCTGGAGATTTGCGATTTGATCCATGGCGCCGGAGCACAGGTCTTCTGCGACGGCGCGAACATGAACGCCATCGTCGGCGTGACCCGGCCAGGCGACGCCGGCTTCGATTGCATGCATCTGAATTTGCATAAAACCTTCAGCACACCGCACGGGGGCGGAGGGCCGGGATGCGGCTGCATTGGAGTCAAGGCGCATTTAGAGCCGTTCTTGCCGGTGCCGATTGTTGCGAAAGGCGGCGATGCATATGTGTTGAATTACGACAGACCGCATTCCGTGGGAAGGGTGCATACGTTTTACGGCAACTTCCTGATGAACGTGCGTGCCTGGGCGTACGTGCGGGCATACGGCAGACAAGGTCTCCCTGAGATCGCAAAGCATGCCGTATTAAATGCGAATTATTTGCGCAAACGAATCGAGCACGAGTTTCCGATGCCGCACCCGGATCGCATTTGCATGCACGAGGCCGTCTTAACCGGCGCACCGCTGAAGAAAGAAACCGGAATTCGCGCGCTGGATATCAGCAAGCGATTAATCGATTACGGCTTCCACCCGCCGACGAATTATTTTCCATTAATTGTGCCTGAATGCTTAATGATCGAGCCGACCGAGACAGAAACGAAAGAAACGATAGACGCCTTTTGTGACGCCATGCTCGCCATTGCAGACGAAGCGCGAGCCAACCCTCAGCTACTAAAAGACGCTCCCACGACACAGCCTGTCGGCCGCCTCGATGAAGCGTATGCTGCGAAAACGCTCGACGTCTGCTGGCAACCTTCGAAGGTCGCCGAGCCGGTCTTGCCGTGAAAGCGGAAGAATTGCTGGCAGGCGTTGTGGCGCGATCCGGCGAGCACGAAAGCCGAGCAATTGCCGCCATCGAGGGCCTGACCGACGCGCAGTTCAACATGCCGATCGATGGCGAGTGGAGCGTCGCCAAAGTGTTTAAACACCTTTGCCTCGCGGATGGGCCCTATCTAGATGCCGCAGAATCGGCGTTGGAAAAAGCGGGAGCCGACAAAGGCGGCGAGGTTAAGCACACTCTGGTCGGGAAACTGCTGATTCGAGGTTCCGCCAAGAAAGCGAATACGCCCGTCCCGAATTTTTTGATTCCTGAAGATTTGGATTATTCGAAAGATATCGTCGATGAATGGCAGGCGGTAAAAGTCCGCCTTCGCGAGTTGTCTGAACGGGCAAAGGGTTATGACCTCTCGCATGGAGTTCGAAATCCGTTTATCAAGATGTTCCGAATGAATCTAGGCGACCTGTTTGCGGTGATCGATGTCCATACCGAGCGGCATATTTGTCAGATCGAAGAGCGTGCGAAGATCGCGCGGGCAAAATGAATTGGCGAGTTATTCAAGACGAGCCTGCCGACGGCCCAACAAACATGGCCGCAGATGTCGCTTTACTTGCACATGCCCATCAAGGTGAGGCGACGCTCCGGTTTTACACTTGGGATGGTCCGTGGGTTTCGCTGGGGCGATTTCAAAACCCGCAGGACGATTTGCTCGACCCCTCTCTAGTGCCGTGGGTCATGCGGCCGACGGGAGGCAAGGCTGTTTTGCACGGACACGACTTGACCGTAACGCTGGCGTGCCCGCATACGGACCTCGGCGTCAAGCAGGTTTACCGAATGCTGGTCCACCCGCTGGTTAAGGGTCTCCGCCTCGCCGGTCAACTCGCCGCACTCGGCGAAGAAACGGCATTTGTTGGAAAGGGTACGACCGCCGACTGTTTTCGACACGCGTCTGCCAACGACGTCGTCGACCCATCGACTGGTCGGAAACTCGTCGGCTGCGCACTCAAGGTCACTCGAACCACCGCACTCGCCCAGTGCAGCATTCCGCTTTCGATGCCCTTGATCGACCCCGCGCGTTTATATCGTCAGCCGCATGTGGCTGCTCCACTCACGATCGCAAGTAAAGATCTGATTGCCGCAATTACACTCAGCCTATAGCTTTCTCTGCAAGCTACTTAGGAAATGACTCTTGCGACCGTTCAGAACGCTCACCACCGCGGTATTTTGCAAGCGCCTCACGGTACGCTTTTTGAAAGTCCTCCGGCGCAGACATGATCGTGTACGACTTCGACTGCCTATCTATAATGAATTCGCGAAGCGTGCCTTCTAGTCGCATGCCCTCTCTAATTCGCATGGACATGCTGATAGAGAAAAATGAGCCAATCTTAAACTCACCTATAGCAGGCGGTCCTTCGTCGCCAAAAGACTTGGGATCGGCGGCAGCGAAATGGGCAAGGGTCGAAATAGGGTAACGAGCGCGCCTTCCCCCTAATGAGGTCTCCACCGCCATTCGTGAACTTGCCACAAGCCGAAGCATCAGCGATCCCGGCAGTCCGGTCGGCATGATTTCCGTCGGCTCGATGTCGAGCTGCATGTTGCTGTCGATCAAGAATGGCGAATTATCATCCGATAAATAGGCGGCGTCCGTAGTCTCAAATGCGATAGTCGACAGCATTTTTCGCGTGGCTGGCGAGAGTTGCGACACTGCAATTTGAGTGCCTGCTCGCACCGCTTTCTTTTGGGCTTCCGTCAGTGAATCATAGACCTGCAGCCAGAGCCAACCGGCGTCGCCATAGGAGAACTGCGGGCCGAGCGACTCGTAGGCGAGAGTCAAGTAGACCGTCCATGGCGGAGGCGCATGCGTCGCATATTCGGCGTAATCCTCGATGGATGGTTCTTTGCGCTGTGAGATATCGATTATTCTTTCAAGAGCCTTGCGGTCAACTTGTCGGGTGCCTCCAATATTCGTCGGGCCGACGGTGAGCCAGTTATCGGCTAGCGAATGCCACGTGTCGGACTCTCGAAAGACTGTGTCGATGGCAGACCGAATCGTAAACGTATTCGCATCCGTTATCTTGACCATCTCATCCGCCGCATGAGCCACCAACTGCCAATTTGCAGCGGTTGCAATTCCTAACAGTAATTCAGAAAAGTGAAACGAGAGCGGGTCATGCAAGGTCGGTTTGCCCAGGCGTTCACGCTCTTCGGCAGTCAATTCGTTTTGTGGCCCGAATTGCCCAAATCCCGAAAGCAAAGATGCCATGTAGCGCCCGATGCGTGACAACTCGATAGGCGCATTTGGTGATACCTCGTTCGGTAGTTTTGGCCCCGGCTTGCTGTTGATCTGTCCCACAAGCGCGGAGCCCGTGCCGACCACCGTACCGTCGCGATCGACAAGCAATACCATGACTTGGGGGGCGCCCATTGTGCGGGCAATAGCCACGACCCGAAGAGGGCCGACCCATTTTCGCAATAAAGCTTGGCGTGCTTTTGCCTGAGGCGAACCGACGGGCGGCTCGTCGACCTCCACTTTCGCCGCTACCTCAGCGATTCGATTATGCTCACGCACCGCCTCCGCAGTTATCTCAGATAGGTCCGGCAGCGACTCTTGCATCGGCGTGGGGTGAGTGGAATAAACGCGTCGGGAGCCGATTGGCAGCGCGGCCAATTCTCGAAAGTCGAACTTTTTGAGCACGGCACCTGCAAAGAAGTAATTTACCATGGTGCCGTAATGCCGCTTTGTCACCACCTCAATGTCTTGCTTCCTATAATCCATAAGGCTGGCGAAGAACTTGTCGGTTTCCATTCGCAGCCAACGCGCCCGTCGATCCACCTCATCGTCGTATCGACGCTTTTTCAAGCGTTCATCTCGCTGCAGCGTAAATACGCCGTCCTTCTCCGACCAATTCCCCGCCACAGCCTCCGCGATCTTGTCGCGTAGCCTGACGATATCGACACCGCGAACCCGGATTACAAGCCGATCCTCCTCGATCGCCTTAGACGCACGCATTTGCACGCCCGTCTGTTTCGACAATTCCTCCAGCACGATAGGCAAGGGCTTCGCAACGGTCTCGTAATCGATCGCGGGAGAACATAAAAGTAGTACGGCTGGAATAATCATCGGTTAACCTCCGCCACCGCGTTTTGCACGTCGTTCTTCAACCGCCTTTTGTAGAGCAGTCCTAAATGACTCCGGGGCTGACAGGGGAGTATAGGTGCGCCCCGACTTCTGGACCTTATAATCGACAACGAATCCGCGCAAAACACATGCCGGACTCAGGTCGACAAAGAACCTCGCCATGGTTTCGTCTCCAATCCAGAAGTTAGTAAGTTGTGGCGGCGCAAATTCATCGAATATCTTCGGGTCCGCGTCAGTAAAGAGGGCAAATGTTCGCATCGACGTAACTACACCGGGAAGTGCGTCAGTCAGTTGCGGCGCCGGCAGAACGCAATGCGAGTGAGTCGCTTCAAAGCGGATACGCGTGCTGTCGGGAATGCCGTTGGGGAACAAGAGTGAAGGGTTCGTAAGAGTGCTGCTGGGAAGGCTCGATTGTATATCGGGCCTCGCCGTAAAATACGTCAGGACTTCAAGCTCCTTGCGCGAAGACAACGGCAATTCATGAACTGCAAACGATCCGCCCTCAAGCGCGATGTTCTGAAACCACACAGGCAGGCTGCCGAAGAACCTTAGGTACGGCCACGTCGGATGGCCGAATCCCGATACGTTTGCCAAGCCGATTAGGTACGGCACGGAAACCGGGCACATGTTCGGAGCGGGCGAAGTCGTGGCGTACCGCGCAATTTCGGCCGCGCCGGGCGTCGCCTTCTCGGACTTTTCGACAAGCCGCTGGAGAGCGGCACGGTCGATCTGCGGCTGTTCGCATATCTCACTGGGGAAAACAATAAGCCAATTCTCTTTCAGTGCATAGCTCGTCGTGTTTCGGCTAAAGATATCATATAGGGCCTCAGAAACATTTGGCCGAGAGCTGCTCGGATATCCGACCATTTCATCCTGCACCGAGGCAACCACGTTCCATTTTGAAAGTCTTCCTATTTCGATGAGGGATTCGGAAAAATGAAACGATAGAGGGTCATAGATGGTGGGAGAACGCAGTTTCTCCAAGAACTTCGGAGGAACGACCTTGATGCCCGGTGTGGTGTTGCCGCGCATCGCCGAGTGCAACAGGTCGCAAAATGCAGCCGCGTCTCTTGAGAATACTAAAGGCGTGGAAGGCAAAACGTACGTTGGCAGTTCCGGCAGCTCACGGTCTAACTGTGGCATAAACCCGGTGGCGGCCATGTCGACAATCGTGCCGGTTCGATCTACGACAAAGCCTGTTAGATTGTAATACTGGTCGGAAGAATCGACACTCAGGAAAAAGCCGAGCGGCGGCTGCCAAGTGCGCAAGGCAGCAGCGCGATGTTCGTACGCGGGAGT
>JAICGT010000054.1 GCA_025922995.1 Fimbriimonadales bacterium | reverse complement strand
TATAAAACGCCTTAATTTCCTTAGGATAGTCCGTAACGATAACCGGCCGCTGAAACTTTTTATCGGTTAGATACCGCTCGTGTTCGCTCTGCATATCGCAGCCCCAGAATACGGGGAACTCGAAGTTCTCGCCGCTGCTTTCTAAGTGCTTTATTGCTTCGGTATACGTTATTCTTTCGAAAGGAGCTTCTGCGACGTTCTCCAACGTCATGGTCACGCCGGGCTCGATGCGCTTATCGAAAAATTCCAGATCTTCTGTGCACTTGTCCAGCACATGCCGCACCAAATATTTCAGGTATTCCTCCGCGAGGTTGGCATTTCCTTCGAGATCACAAAATGCCATCTCCGGCTCGATCATCCAGAACTCCGCGAGGTGCCGAGCGCTGTTGCTGTTCTCGGCCCGAAAAGTCGGCCCGAACGTGTAAGTGTTCGTAAATGCCAGCGCGAACGCTTCGGCCTCGAGCTGCCCGGAAACACTTAGGAATGCGGGCTTGCCGAAAAAATCTTTTGAATAATCGATCGTACCGCCCGATTTCGGCACGTTCATTAAATTAAGCGTCGTAACGCCGAACAGCGCGCCGGCGCCTTCGGCATCGCTCGTTGTAATGATGGGTGCGTGCAACCAGATAAATCCGCGCTCCTGAAAAAACTTATGCGTCGCATCGCTCAGCGCATTGCGTACGCGAAAAACCGCGCCGAATGTGTTTCCCCGCGATCGAAAATGCGCGATCTCACGCAAAAACTCGAAGCTCGCCCCCTTTTTCTGCAGGGGATACTCGGCAGGATCTGCCGGCCCAAAAACTTCCACGTCGGTCGCATGCAACTCGACAGCCTGGCCGGCGGCCGGAGATTCAACCAACGCTCCGTCAAAACGACAGCAGGCGCCGGTCGTGATCATCTTAAGGTGCGCTTCATCGAGCGTTCCCTCGGGAATGACCACCTGTAGGTCGGTAAAACATGACCCGTCGTTCAGTTGCACGAACGAAACCTGCTTGCTGTCCCGGCGCGTTTTTACCCAGCCGTAGGCCGAAGCCGCGCTCCCCGGCGCGGCTTTCAGCAGATCTCGTATGTACGTTCGGCGGTAGTCCATGGGAATCGGCATTTTACTTCGGCAACAGGTTATCCACGGGTTTTGCACCACTTCATCAAGCCAACGGCGTCTAAAATGAAGTAAGACGAACAGCCGAATCTCGACAGCGTCGGGAGCGGGGGACCCGATCACCGGGGTGAATCCGTTAGAAGCGGAGCGGTATCTCTTGGCCGTAACCCGACAGCTAACCTCGCAGGCATCAATCGAGAGAGGCGCCGCATGGCTTCTCGAAACCGAATCGGAGGTGACCTATGGTCAACGAGTACGACGTGCGACAAGAAATGGAGCAAATCGGCAAGTCGCGTTTGCACCCAATCCGCAAGGCCCGGCGATTGCTGTTGCTTACACGCAGAGTCCGGCGGGCTGCCAAAAAGTTCGAGCGCGGCATAGCGATCATGGTTCAAAGCTGTATGGATGAAGAGGCAGCGCGCCTTCAGGACGCCTGCGACCGGCTCGTCGCACTCGGCCGCGAGGTTCGTGAGTTGGCTACGCAGACGCTGGCAACTGCCCGTGAAGCGCAGGCTCGATCCCAGCCCTCGTAGGTATAATCTGCCCCGTTCCCGGGGATATAGCTCAGCTGGGAGAGCACTTCAATGGCATTGAAGGGGTCGTGGGTTCGAGTCCCACTATCTCCACCAATCTCACCTTCTTTTGCCTTACGGGCCTGTCGTGAGCCAGCGCGTCTGCTCTGATTTAACCAATAATCTCCGGTGAAGCCAGAAACCTCCATACACGTCGAGTTGTTGCAGCACCCGCAGTCCCCTAAGCGTCGTTCGGCGGCCATCAAACTGAGAAAACTCGGAGATCCTAGTGCAGGCCCTGCACTGCTCGTTGCGCTTGAGCGAGAGCTCGCCAGGGTAGTGACTTGGGAAACCCAGTACCAAATGGTTCGGGCACTTGGTGAGTGTGGGTACCGACCAGCTTTGCCGCTACTGCGACAGCTGGCGACCACTCCGTTGGATGCAACGATGATCTATGTGGCCGTGGGAGACGCGGTCGTTCGCCTCGCCCGAAGCTCAGACGGGGATGCTGAACCGGTTCTTGAACTGCTTACGGCCACTTTTCACCGCTTTGTTCCTGCCGGAGCGATTCGTGCGTGCGCAATGATCCCGATGAAGCTAGGCGAAGAGGACGCAGCAGAAGTTCTCCAAAGGGCTGAGCGATTGTTGGAAGGATTAGACATTTTCTGGGCCGTCCTAGCGTCCGCCGGCTGGAGCGGATCTGCCGTTACAACGTTTCTGAACAAGCATGTGATGTCTTCTAATGGCGATATCGCGAAGGCAGCCAGACTCGCCCAGCAGGGCAAGTACATGAAAGTCAGCCCTCTTTAAGACAGTGGACTCTGCGCTAGACCTGGTCGGCCCTTAGAGCGACGCACACCCGCCGAATGAACTCACCGAATTCGGCGATGGATTTCCGTAGGTACTCCTCGGTCGCTTCCACCAGCGTGCTCCCCAATCTGTGTAAACTCTATACAAGGCTTTTGCCACGGAGGGCGGCGGTGCTTGTACTCACTAGAAAAGTTCATCAGAGCATCATGATCGGCGACGAGATCGAGATCGTCGTGCTAGAAGTTAGGGGCGAACAGGTACGCCTCGGCATCCGCGCTCCGAAGAGCGTCGCGGTGCATCGGCAGGAGGTCTACACGCAAATTCACGCGGAGGATTCGAAGGACGCCACGGAAGATAAAGTCGACTAAGCTACTCGACCGTGACCGACTTAGCCAAATTCCGTGGCTGGTCGATTTCACAGCCGCGAAGATGAGCCAGGTGATACGCCAGCAACTGCATCGGCAGCACGCTCAGTGCCGCATTAACCACATGGGACCCCGTGTCGGGAATCGGGATGAACTCATCGCACACGTTACGCATCATCGGGTGATCTAAGCCGATGCCGATCACCGTGCCTCGCCGAGCCTTGACCTCTTTGATGTTGCTCACCACTTTGTCCCGCGTTACGGGATCGGTCGAGCCGAAAACCGCCACAACGCCCGGCTCGACAAGCGCCAACGGCCCGTGCTTCATCTCTCCGGCGGGGGACTCTTGGGTCGCCACGTAGGCAATCTCCTTCATCTTCAACGCGCCCTCCAGAGCAGCCGCCGCGTCGGCGCCTCGGCCTAGATAGAACATAAGCTGCGTGTCTCGAATCAGCTTCGCAATCGACAGGCACTGCTCTTCGACGCACAGTGTCTCCGCCATTCGAGTTGGCAAAAGAGCCAACGACGCGGCAAGGTCGGTAGAGACGCCCCGAACCTGGGCGGCGTAAAGCGCCGCGAGAGCCAACGTAACGACTTGGCCGCTATATGCCTTGGTGCTCGCAACCGAGATTTCCGGACCGGCCTGCAGGTAGTGCACGGCGTCGCACTCGCGCGCAATGCTGCTGCCGACGACATTGACGATTCCGAGGGTCGCGACGCCACGACTCTTTGCAAGCTTTAGCGCTGCCAGGGTGTCGGCCGTTTCGCCGCTCTGACTGATGACGATGGCCAAGTCCGTTTCCCGAAGGATCGGGTTGTTGTAGCGAAACTCACTGGCGTACTCGACCTCAACGGGAATCCGCAGCATGCTCTCGATCAAATAGGCGCCCATCAGTCCGGCGTGATACGCGGTGCCGCAGGCGACCATGGTCACCCGCTCGGTGCGCCGCCAAACGTCGTCGGGCAGTGTGTTCAGTAGCTTCACGCTGCCGTCGTGCTGCAAACGGCCCGCCAGGCAGGCGCGAACCGATTCCGGCTGCTCGTGAATCTCTTTTATCATGAAGTGCGGGAACCCACCCTTCTCGGCGGCTTCGATGTCCCAGTCGATCGTCATGACTTCAGGCGTTTTTTCCTCGCCGTTACCGTCTTCGAGCGTGATGCCCTCACGAGACAGCGTGGCCAAATCTCCCTCATCCATAACGATGACCTTGCGCGTGTACGGAAGAAGCGCTGGGATATCGCTTGCCAGAAAGTTCTCGCCTTCTCCCAACCCTAAGACCAATGGGCTGGCGTTGCGCACGGCGACGATGCGGTTGGGGTCGTCGACGCTCAGAACCACCATCGCGTAAGCCCCTTTTAATCGCTTTGCCGCCTCCCGAACGGCCGCGGTAAGGCATCCGGATTTCTCGTACTCGCGGCCGATCACATGGGCAGCGATTTCGGTATCCGTTTCGCTAACGAATACGTGGCCCTCGGCAGACAGCTCCTGCGCAAGCTCGAAATAGTTCTCGATGATGCCGTTGTGGATCACCGCGATGCGGTCGTGCTGGTCGAAATGCGGATGCGCGTTTTCGTCCGTCGGGCCGCCATGTGTGGCCCACCGGCTGTGGGCAATTGCTAAATGCGACACCGGCTTTTCGGTTTCGAGCAGTTGTTTTAGGTTGACCAGCTTGCCGGCTTTCTTCAGGATTCCGATGCCGCCTTCGCGCTGGAAAGCCACGCCTGCACTGTCATATCCCCGATACTCTAGCCTCGTAATCTGGTCGAAAACGATCGCGATCGCTTCCCTTGGGCCGATGTATCCCGCAATGCCGCACATTAGGCTTCGATTATGACGCGGAGCCGGCTACATCACTTCGCGAAGTTGCGACTCGAATTCAGTAGGGACCAGGGCCACCACCAGGTCGCCGATCTGGAACTCGGTGTCGCCGTCCACGAGATACCCCTCTTCACCGCGCAGGAACCATACGATGTTGCTCTTCGGAGGCAATTCGATATCTCGCAACTTCTTCCCGACCGACGGTGACCGAGACGTCAACGTCGACTCGACGATCTCGATGTTGCCTCGTCGCAAGGCAGCCAGCGGGATGACTTGCCCGAGAGAGATCTCCTGCTCGACGAGGTTGTAGAGAATGTTTGTCGCAGACACGACGCCGCCGACGCCGAGGTCTGTGAAAATCTTGGCGTGACGCGGGTCGTTGACGCGTGCCACCGTCCGCTCGACGCCCCAGGTGTTTGTCGCCATTTGACACACGATCAGGTTGTCCTCGTCCTCGCCGGTGACCGCGGCAACGACGTCCGCCCGCTCGAAACCGGCGCTCTTCTGGGTCGACGCCTCGCACCCATCGCCCACCATAACGTAATCGCCGATCTCAGATCGTAATCGCCCCTCCTGGCTCGGGTCCTTTTCGATCAGCAGCACTTCTTGCCCTTCCTTCACGAGCCTTCGCGCCAAATACGTACCGACCTGGCCGCCCCCGACTACGATGATGTACATCTAGATCGCCCCCTCTTCGTCGAGGTCGTTGAATTCGTCTATCGGTCCATAGGCTTCGTCCAACAGCCAGTTGCGCATCATTCCGGCCGTGAGGAGGTTCGGAGTGATACACATCACGCCGAGCTTCTTGTATTCGGCAGCGCGCTGAGGGTCGTTGACTTTCGCGCAGACTTTGGCGACGTTGTATCGTTTTTGCGCGATCTGCGCCGCCATCAAATTCGTATTGTCGCCTCGGGTCGTCGTGATAAACGCGTCGGCCTCACTTATGCCGGCTCGCTCCAACACGTCTTCGTTTAGGCCGTCGCCGATTACCGTCTTTACGCCGAAGCCCTCGCCGAGCCTATCCAAAGCCCGGGAGTCCTGTTCGATCATGGTAACTTCATGGCCACGCTTGGCCATCTGTCTGGCAAGCGCCGCACCAGTGCGCCCGCATCCGAATATAAGCAGCTTCATGTCCGAAGGCGAACTATACCGGAGTCTGCCTAAACTCGGGACTTTTCGAATATCTCGAGGCCGGCAGCGTTCCAGTCGTCCAAAAATCTCTGCAGCCCGGAGTCGGTCAGCGGGTGGTTGAACAACGAATCCATCACTTTGAACGGCATCGTCGCCACATGCGCCCCGGCTCGAAGCGATTCGACGACATGCATCGGATGCCGCACGCTGGCAACCAGAACCTCGCTGTCGTAGCCGTATCGCTCGACCATCTCCACGGTCTCGGCGACCGCAGCCATCCCTTCGCCGCTGAGATCGTCGACCCTGCCGACGAAGTTGCTGATGTAGGTCGCTCCGGCTTTTGCCGCCAGCATCGCCTGGGTCACCGAGAATACGAGCGTCACATTTGTGCGAATGCCCTTGTCGGAAAGAGTTTTGACAAGCCGAACGCCATCGCGGATGAGCGGCACTTTAACGACGATCTGATCGTGCCCGGAGTGAATCTCCATCGCTTCGCGAAGCATTTCGTCGTAGCTCGTCGCAACGACCTCGGCGCTGATGGCGCCACCCGGCACTAAGTCGCAAATCTTAAGTACCGTCTCGCGAAATCCTGCGCCCGACTTCGCGATGAGCGTGGGGTTCGTGGTGACGCCGTCCAGCACGCCCCACTCGGCGGCTTTCCGCACCTCTTCGATATCGCCGGTATCCACGAACAACTTCATCGTCACGATTCTACCGTTTGCATCCAACGGTGCCCTCGAAACGTAACGTCCTCATGAGAACGATACTCTCGCTATGCGCGGCCCTTGCCGCACTGACTCTTCTCGCGGGCTGTGGCGGCAAGTCCGTAGTAGGAAAATGGGACGTGAGCATGTCCTCGACCGACCCGCAGATGAGCGCCGGACTGGCGCAGATGGGCACGATGAAAGAGGCGCTCGAATTCAAGGAAGATGACACCTATGCGATGACGACGCTGGGCATGACCGATCAAGGCACGTACAAGGTCGAGGGCGACAAAGTCACGCTAACTTCGAACCAAGGAGGCGAGCCCAAGACCTTTGACATGGCCGCCGACGGAGATACTCTGACAGCCACCGAGGGTCAGATCACGATCAACGTCACCAGGTCGGCCGCCGCGGAGTAGGTCGGGTACGATTTCCGGGTCCGGGCGAATAGCTCAGCTGGCAGAGCGCCTCCCTTACAAGGAGGATGTCGGGGGTTCAAGTCCCTCTTCGCCCACCAGGACCTTGACTGTCCTTACCGCGCCGGCAGCTTGGCAATCACCTCGCTGTCGTTCGTGGTGTCGAAAACCTCGCCCTCGGCCTCCATCTTCTCGCGCAGATGGTGCGCGTTGATCAGGTTGTCGTTATGCGCAACCGCCACATCGCCCACCACGGTGGTGCATGCCATCGGCTGGGCGTTCCGCCGCACGCTGCTGCCCGTCGTGCTGTACCGCGTGTGCCCGATGCCCATGTGCCCAGGCGCTGACCAGCCCCATGTCCTTGTGCATCCGCACCCGGCTCCCGTCGCTGACGGCGATCCCTGCGGACTCCTGCCCCCGATGCTGCAGCGCGAAGATCCCCCATGGGCCTCTCGGGATCTATCACCGAGGGGTTAATGAGCCAGGCCCGTGTCTTTGGCGGAGGAGTCAT
>JAICGT010000053.1 GCA_025922995.1 Fimbriimonadales bacterium | reverse complement strand
TCCCTGAATCGCTCAAAAACGTCGATCGACTCGAGCGACAGGCGAATGTTGACTTCAGTTGAAAACTGCGCGCGCACGCCGCCTGCCGCGTACGCCGTCGATCCGAGTCCGCCACGGGACTGCTTGTCTAGCACGACGACTTTCTGCGACGGGTCGAGCCGGGTGAGGTGATAGGCGGCGCTCCAACCGACCACGCCTCCACCCACGATTACTATGTCCGGCCGCATCCTTCGAGATTATCCCGGTATTCTGCCGGTCGTGAGGGTTGCTGTGGTCGGATGTGGGCTCGCAGGTCTTCGTTCGGCGATGTTGTTGGAGCAAGCCGGGCACGAGGTCCTGCTGTTCGAAGGGCGAGAACGACCCGGGGGGCGGCTCTACACAGCGGCGTCCGGATTCGAAATCGGCGCGGAATGGATAGACGAAGACCACAACCGCATGCGATCCTTGCTCAAGGATTTGCGTATTGCGGAAGTCCCCGCGCCGGACGGTGAGTATCTCTACCTTCGAGAAGATGCCAAATGCCTGCAGTCGATGCCTTGGTCCGACGCCGAGCAGGACGTCGCTCAGTTCGAAGCGCTGGCAGACAAGGCTGCGCCGCGAGCCTACGAATCCGTGGCGGGCCTGATTGACGCTGCTTGCAATTCGGAGCGAGGGAAGTGGATGGTGACCGCGAAAGTGCGCACCGACGAGGGAGACGAGCCTCACCGCATCGGCTTTGAGCCGTGGCTGGCATACCGCGAACTTTATAAGAGCAGAAAAGGTGGCGAAGCGAGCGCATTTCGCATCGACGGCGGGGGCAAGGCATTCGTCGAGGCGGTACTTTCGCGGATCAACGCGACTCCTCGGTTCGGAAGTGTGCTCGAGAGTGTCCAAGTCGACGGTTCGGTTCGCTTGGGTTTTGTGGGCTTCGAGGAAATTGTCGATGCTGCGGTGCTCGCTTTGCCCCTGCCGTGCCTGCTCGACATCCGGATCGACCCGCCCTTGCCTGTCGAAGCCGAGCTCCGCAAGTTGGATTTCGCACCGATGGTAAAAGCGCGTTTTGGCTTCGACGCCGCCTTCTGGCGACACGAAGGTTGGTACGGCTATCTGAAGACCGACCGCCTCATTCAGCAAACCTGGCCGGACAGGGCAGTCCCAAGCGCCCTCGTCGGCTACGTGTGCGGTGACGCCGCCGAGCGACTTGGAAGAATGAACGACGCAGCTTCGGCACTCAGGGCGGAATGGGCGACGGTGACATCGCACGGCGCTCCCGAAGTCGAGGTAAAAGTGTGGGCTGCCGATCCCTTCGCAAGGGGTGGCTTTACGATCGCTCCACCCGGCTCAGATCCCGAGCGGTCGCGTAATCGAAATGATGGTCCCGTGCAAGTTGCGGGCGAGTTCGCCGCCGAATGGATGGGCTTTATGGAAGGCGCGTTGGAAAGCGCCGAAGCGGCGGTCGAGGCACTTACTAAAAAACCGGCCCGGGGTTAGCCGGGCCGGTTTCGCTATTTACTTACTTGCCTCCACCAAGGTCGCCTCCTATGATGGCTTCCTTAGGAAGAGGATCGACCGGATCATGCTGCGGCTTGGGAGTTTCGCCGAGGCCCTGGTCGGGGCCGTCGCCGCCACCCGTGAATTTCACGATAGCGAACACTATCGCAAGCACCACGAGTGCTATCAAGCCGTACTTGATGATAGGGGAGTCGGAACCTTTCATTTTACTGAAGATCCCACTGGTACTTGTCGAGGTCGAACGCCGCGCCCTGGAAGTTCGGTCGAACGTCACAGCCCGCGGTGATGGCGCCGAGGTTGAGAGCCTTTGCGTGCCCATCTACGTATGCCATGTTGATCGACTGCTTGTGGAACGGATAGAGGCCGCCCCATTCCAGCCAGTAGTTCGGGTTGTTCGGGGCGCATCCGACGCACCAGCCGACACCGTAGTTTTGCCACTGACCCAGTCCGTTAACGTTGTTCAACTCAGACATCGGAGAAAGCAACTGGTTGTTGATGTCCCTTACGCAGGGCGCCTCGATGACCCAGTTACCGCCGCCTTCCGGCTTGCCGTTCGGGCTGCGATACCACATGCTCTCGCCGAACATGAGAGTTCGAGCGGGGCTGCCGACTCGGCTGCCGTTCTGGGGCGCAGAACCAACATAACGTCCGCCAGGCACGTTTCGCGTGATCCAGGGGCTAAGGAAGTCATAGTTCAACCCTACGTTGGATCGCTCCATCCAGTAGTAATACCAGTTGGGGTTCGTGTTGTTGTTGGGATTCGGCGTGTTGCCGTTCGGATCGAGCGAAAGGCCCTGATCCGTTGCGTTCGGGTCGCTCGGGCAGCGGAACACTGTCCAATCGCCCGTGTAAGGTCGAATGACCTCGCCCCAAATCCAGTCCGGTCGGCCGAATCCCCAGCCGGGACCGTTGATGCTGCCTCTGTTAGCAGCGGGAAGACCATCGTCGTTCTCACCTTGATACATCAAGATGGCACGAGTCATCTGGTAAAAGTTGGCCAAACATTGAGTTCGCCTGGCAGCTTCCTTCGCTTGAGCGAAGACGGGGAACAGAATAGCCGCCAAAATCGCAATGATGGCGATTACGACAAGCAGTTCAATGAGCGTAAAGCCCGATTTCTTGCGCATTATTAGTGCCTCCTAAGACGCCTATCGACGCCTGATTGATATTCGATATTAGGATACCGCAAGCAAGGCGTAGACCGCCAGTCAACGGTATAAAACTCGTCTGCCTTGTGGCTCCGAGGTAACTGTTGTTGACCATCAGCCTGCAATACCACAACAGTTAGATGGGGTGACATGCCCGTTTGGTTCCCTTTTTCTCAGAATCTTACCGCGTTCGCGGCAGCCGCTCACTCGCCGCTACGCTGGCGGTACTTCTTGGCGCGATCGGGGTCGACCTTTCGAAGGCGTTTCAACAGCTCGTCGTTGCCGCCCGGCTTCTTCACGTCGCGTTTTGCGGGCCCCTCGTCTTCTCCGGGCTTGCGAACAGGTTGAGGAAGGTCTCTCTCGCGGCGCTCCATTCTTGTTTCCATACCTATAAAGAGGTTCGCCGGGGGCTATTGAGTTCCTTCCACCTCGAATTCGACCGCCTTTCCGCCAACAACCACCCTTCTCCAACCGATCGCCTCGATGCGATCTGCCTGCTCCGCCACAACCTGCCCCCGATGCTTCGCGCGCGTGTTTGGGGCAGTCGCCATGCAGTCTCCGATGCGCGCCTCTTCGACCAGCCGACGCATCCTGCCCATGTCGACCAACACGTCGAACAGGCTCGTCGCGGGATCGATGTCGTGGTATTCCAACTCCGCTGCTCGCATCGCGTCGGTCTCCCACTTCCCCACGTCTTCGGCATATGTTGCAAGCAGGGCTCGCTTGGCGGCCCAGTCGGCCCGATCGGCCAAGCGCGTCGGGTCGGTTCTGAGATCGATGAGAGCATCGTTCCACTCCGAGAGAACCCAGTCGGTTTCGGCGTCCTTGCCTGCGAGATGCTTGCCCGCTGCTGCCAAGTAACTCTCCAAAACGTCCGGGCCAGTGGTCCATGAGTCGCGGCCAAGCGCGATTTTCCAACAGAATTCGTGATCCTTGGATAAGTCGGAGAATGCGCGCACGGGATCTGCGAATCGCCACACGGGTGCCTCATCGATCTCGATCAAGTCGAGTGCGACCGAAACCATCCCCACCTTCATCGCGGTTGCCCACTCGCTTCGATTGGCGTCGCCGCAAATGACGTGCAGACGAATCCACCTGGCCGCGTCGGCGTGCGGCTCGTCTCGCGTGTTGAAAATGGGCCGCCGGTACAACGTGTCCACTCCTGCGACCTCCGTCATGAAATCGGCGCGTTGCGAAAGTTGAAATTCTACGGGCCGCCCGGCCTCGCTTCCCACCTTGCCCGCTCCCACAAAAAGTTGGCGGCTTATCAGCAGCGGAAGCAAACCCGCGGCCATCCGCTCGTAACTCATTTCGCGCGGCACCAGATAGTTTTCGTGAGTGCCGTACGACGCTCCCGAGTAGTCACTGTTGTTCTTATAAAGCGTCGCCCCCACTGCCTTCGCAGCAGCGAGCGCGATCCGTTCGCCCGCGCGGTCATGCGCGACCAAGTCGAGCAGTCGCGAGCATTCCGGGGTCGCGTACTCAGGATGGCCGTGATCGTTGTAAAAGCGGGCGCCATTGACCAGAATCCGGTCGGCGCGCTCATCGGCTCCGCCTGGCCGGGCGCCCTCGTCGAACGCGGCGTCGACGGGGTCCTGGCTAAGATGAGTCGCTCGAAAACCGCGAATGTCGGCCCTGGGGTCCTCATTTGAGTAGTCCCAGCCGAGAGCGTGCGGCACCGTGCAAGCAGCCACCAACCTGCGCGAGTCGTTGACCTGCGTCCGAGGATTGCCGTCCGGCATCGATAGGCCGTATTCCGTCTCGATGCCGAAAAGCCGCTTCACGGCTTAATCTTATCGCACGAAGCGGCGTGCATTCAGTACGCTGCGGGGGACCCCGGAAGCCGGGTCCTCGGTCGACTCGTACTCGATGTTCACCCAGCCGTCGAATCCAACATCACGGAGGGCATCGACGCAAGAGCCGAGGTCCACACCGCCTTCGCCGATTGCCGAGCCGATAAACTTTGTCCCATCGAGAGCGGCGTAAGCGTGCCCGTCCCAATTAGGTGGCGCAACTTCAAAATCTTTGAAGTGACACATGTAGGCGTACTTCGCGACGCCGCGCACGGCGTCCGTCGAGTCTTCGTTGACAAGAAGAAAATTGCCCGTGTCGGGGTTTGCGCCCAGGGTGTCGGTGCCGGTCGCGATGCGCACTTTGTGGATTAGGTCGCTGACTTGATCGCTGCGTCCGGCGATCAGCCCGTGGTTTTCCAGCGCCAACTTGACGCCTTTGTCGGCGGCGTAGTAGGACGCCTCACACAGACCGTGAAGAAACCACTCAAAGACGGTCTCGTTTGGCGTTCCCGGCAAATCGCCACCTGCAAAAACGCGAACCACTTCGGCTCCAAACACGTTGGCCTGATCCACTCCCCGCCTAATGACCGCGATCTGCTCGTCGCGCGCAGCCTCGTCGGCTTGCGCAAAGTCGTTGCCGACTGAGAACACGCCGACAGGGAGGCCGGTTTCGTCGAGTGCGGCCCTGATCTGATCGGTTTCTGCCGACCAATCGGATTTGTCTCGGTAAAAGAAGTCCAAAAGCTCGACGCCGTCGACGCCGAGGCGGGCGGCCGTCCGGACGAAGTCCGGCGCTTCGATCTCGCCGCGCTTCCAGGGCGCGACGTAACTCCACATGCTTAGTCCAAGTTTCAATGTTTATCTCCCAATAGTTGACTGACTTCCGACGCAGGCGGCGTCAAGCCGATCCAATCGGTGAATGGCCCGATCGCAACTCCCAATCCAATCACCAGCAACGCGCAGACTGCCGTAACGGTGATTAATCCCGTGTTGGCTTTCGCAAAGTCGGTCACCCGAATCCCAGGCTCAACGACGACGATAGCAAGCACTATTTTTACATAGTAAAAAACGCTCAGTACCGAATTAACCGCGAGGATCAACGCTATCGAAAGCATTCCTGCGTCGACAAGGTCGGAAAAGATCATGTATTTGCCGAAAAATCCCGCCATCGGCGGCAATCCCGCCAAGCTCCACATGAACACAATCATCGTGCCCGCGACAAACGGCGCGCTTTTCCACAGCCCATGGAAATCTTCCAGCCGCGTGCCCTCTTTGCCGTTTCGAGCAGTTAGGGACAGGACGGCAAACGCGCCGATGGTCATCACGCTATACGCCACCAGATAATAGACAATGGTTTGCGAACCTATCGATGCTCCTGTCGCCCCGAGTGAACCGAATGCCGCAATCGCGACGAGCAAATACCCGGCGTGCGCAATGCTCGAGTACCCCAAGATGCGTTTGATGTCGGTCTGGACCAGCGCGATCAAGTTGCCGACGGTCATCGTCAACACGCCCAAAATCATTACCATTGGAATCCAGATCGCAGCCATTCCGCTCGAAAATTCGAGGAACCGAAACAGTGCGGCGATGGCAGCTACTTTCGATCCCGCAGCCATGAATCCGGTGACTGTCGTCGGCGCACCCTGGTAAACGTCGGGCGTCCACATGTGAAAAGGTACGACCGCCGCCTTGAACCCGAACCCGACCATCAGCAACCCCAGCCCGGCGTAAAGCATTCGAACATTGTTGATGTCGACCTGCGCTTTCATCTCGAGAAACCTAGACACCATCGCAGCGCTTGTCGACCCGGTTGCGCCATAAACCAGCGCGATTCCGTAAAGCAGGAAACCCGATGCGAATGCGCCCAGAAGAAAATACTTAAGAGCCGATTCCTGCGAACGCTTTTCCTTAGAGCTCAGGCCGGCAAGAACGTAAAGCGCTATCGAAAGCACTTCGAGGCCCAAGAACATGATCATTAAGTCGTGCGTCGTCGCCATGATCATGCCGCCGACTGTCGACCAAAGAACGAGCGGATAGTATTCGCCGAACGCTATTTTCTTTTCGCGTAGATAGCCTTCGCTGTAAAGACACGTCAAGAGGGCGACGACAATCAACAGCAGTTGCGTGACCTGTCCGAATCGGTCGTTCGTGAACAATCCTCCGAGGGAAACGCCCTTCAGGTCCCAATTCAAAATTACCGTGTAGCCTGCCGCAAGCAAACCGAGTACAGATGCACCGACAATTACGCCGTTGGACGAACGCGGACGAAGCATTTCGATAAGCATCGCCACGACGCCGGTGCCAAAAACGCAAAGAATCGGAAGGAGCGCAAGCCAATCAACCGGGGCGGGAATCAGTTTTTCGTTCATCGGGCTGCCTCGGCAAGCGTTTGCGATGCGGACACAACATCACGAAAATCAAAGGAGAAAAGGTCGTCGAGTTTCCCGCTTAGAATCAGCCCCGATCCGCCGATGCTTTTGAAGAGCCGCAGCGGGTCTTCGCTCAGTAACCCGCAAGCTAATGCGCCCTGCCGCATTTCGCGCACTTCCGTCGCCGGTATTGCCGATCGATCCTCGTCCCACCCGAACGCGTGCGCTTCCAGATCCGAAACGACGTCCAAATAGAGTCCGTCCCCTCCCTCAACAAAAAGGACATTCAGTCTCGCATCCCTAACTTCCGCGAGCAGCTCCCGCTCTTGCTCGAGGTAGAAACCCCCGAACTGCATCGGAGTGCTGAGCAGCGGCTCGGCGCCGAAAAGCCGATACAAAACGCCGTCCGCGCCTGATTCAAGCGCAGCTGCGAGAGCGGACTCGGTTTCATTGACAAAGGTTCCGAACGCGGCCCCGCCCACCTGCGGGCCCTTTTCGAACTCTGCATTCAAATCGACGTCATTCAACAGCGCCTCGCCAAAGGGATTGCCGACCTCGACGAGAACCGCCGTGTCGGGCGCAACTGCCGTCACGGAAACGACTTCCGATGGCGATTGAACCACCAGCGCATCCGGCTGCCATCGATTGTAAAACTCGATTGCCGC
>JAICGT010000052.1 GCA_025922995.1 Fimbriimonadales bacterium | reverse complement strand
GCGGCGACGGCGAGACGCTGTGCGTCTTCAAGACCGACTTCCGGCATGCGGAAGGACAGGCTACGCCGATCGATCGCATCCAGTTGACTTCGCCGCCGAACAACACCGCAAACGTGTTGGAGTTGGTGCAGTTCTCGTGGAACGCTGTTCCAGGTGCAAACCAGTACGCGGTCGAGATTTCGACAGAGCCATCGTTCACTTCGGCTGCTAACATCGTCGTCGTGGCTCGCGTCGAGTCGATCTCGCCCGGTGGCGTTTCGACCGATCCTATAGACATTTCCGGCGTATTCCCGAACGCACAGCGCCTCTATTGGCGCGTGGGCGGACGCAACGCCGCCGACCAGCCCGGCCCGGTTCCGGACGCGGAGGGCGAGCGTTATGTGTTTAGCGTTCCATTCCAGTTCGATCGCGCCAAGAACCCGCCGCCCCCGCCTCTTACCGGAGCGAAGAGGAGTGATGGCGGAAAGGGTACGAAGAGAAACGAAGGTGGCAAGCCTCCCGTCAAGAAGGGCGGCTAAAACCGGAAGATGCCGCGCGGGTTTATGTAACTCGCGCGGTGTCTCGAAAGTCAGTTATTGTGTCGTGCCATAGTTGCGACGCTATTTGAGGTAATCACTGTGAAAAGTCATTGGAAGAAAACATTCGGGGCAGCGCTCGCAGCGGTTGCCTATACTGGTCTTGTTTCTGTCGCGTCGGCGCAGTTCAACTACGATCCTTACCACGATCCTGAGAACACGGACCCGGTCGCAGGCGGCTCGATCGCGACGAATCCTTTCGCCTTTGCGGGAGCCAATCCGTTCTTAACCACAATCATTGGTGTTACGGGATCGTTTACCTACGGGCCCATGCCTGTGGGCGCATATCCTTTCGGCGCCCTGGATCACGACATCGCCGGAGCGATTGCGTTTGCCACGATCAACGGCAGCGGAATCAACCCGTTCGACGATTTTGTTGCGCTCACCGGCGCACTGTTCACAAATGTGAACCAAAAGACCCCTCCGTTCTTCGGTCAACTGCCCTATGCCCCCAGCAACAGGTTCGGATACGCGAGCATTCGCGTGATCGACTCAGGCGGAACGACAACGGATGGAAGAGTCGGCGAAGACAACGAGTACGGAGTTACGCCCACGGCAAACTTTCGCTCGATGACGCTGGCCTCGGCAGTGGAGACGGTCGACGCATCGTGCAAGGTGGATCTCATCGGCGGCTCGATCAGATTCGATTGGACTCTGACGAACACGGATACGGAGCCTGCCCAGATCGGATTCCGATTTGCACACGCTACTGTCATGCGGAACCCGCTCGACGGCGTTCCCGGCCCTCCCAAGTACCCCATGGTCTTGACCGATCGCGGAAGAAACATCCTTCTTCAGAACGCGTGGACTCGAGGCGTCAGTACGGACTACCCCGAGTTCATGGACTTCTATTTCGCACAGTCTCTGCCTTTCCCGTCGATGCGATTCAGGTTCTTGGCGGATGAAACGCACCCCGATGCAACCCCGGTAGACCGAGTTGCGCTTGGTTCTAACCTCGACAATGTTTGGACGTTCAATCCTATTTCAATCTTCCACCGGTCAGCTCTGATGATGTATTGGAACCCCATAACGGTTCCGGCCGGGGGAAATCGAAGGGTTGTCTATTACGTCGAGCTAGGCGGAATGGTTAATGATCCGACGTTGCCGTATGCGGTTACCACTGAGACCGACCCACTGATCGGATTCGATAACGCTGGTCAAAACCAACTAAGTCCGAATCCATTCCAAATAGTCGGTTATGCAGACAACCAGTACGCCCGCTTCAATCAGCAAGTTACGCTGGAGAATGTCGAAGTCACGATCGACCTCCCGGAGCACCTTTCATTGGCGCCCGGCGAGCAATCGACAAAGACCACCGGTCCGATCGGTCCCAACCAGGTTGGTCAGGTTCAATGGTATGTTGTGGCTGACGGCCTGGAGCCGGGCATCTATCCATATACGCTGACATTTGATCCGACAGGGCCGTCGACGGCCCCGACCAAAGTCATTTCGAACGTTGTGATCGTCGGACTGACGCCGACCATAGATCTTAGAGAAGGTCCAAATCTCCTCACCATTCCGTGGTCGCTGCAATCCAGCACCTTTAACGGTGTTGGTCTGGGCGGATTCGCGGCGTACGACTGGGATCCGGTCTCTCAAACCTACGCGACAACGACGACGATCAGACGCGGATTCGGTCAGTGGCTCGTTGCGGAATTGGAACCGCCTCCGATAACCATGCCGAACGCCAGCAGTTTCGGCGACGAGACCATCGGACAGTTCCGGCAGGTCACCAAGCGTCGATGGAACCTGCTCGGCAATCCGTATCCCTATGCCGTCAAGATCAGCCAGTTGATTGGCGTCAGCGCGACGGATCCGACAGAGTCGTTCACCTGGGAAGAACTGGTCAACCGCGGTTATGTCCGCCCCTATGTGTTCGTCTACAACTCGGACACAGGCGAGTACGAACTGCTTCAAGCCAGTAACTACGTACAGCCGGGTGACGGTTTCTGGATGTACAACGCATCGGCTAACGACCTCGATATCATATGGCCATCGGTCCTCTTGCCCGGATTGCCCGGTTCGAATCTCCTAATGAACGGGCCCCAGATGGCTGTCGGCGAGTGGAAAGTAGACCTCAAGCTTAAGAGTGCGGGCGGCAACGACTCAACGAACATGTTCGGCGTCGCAAACAACCAGTACAACGCGGATCAGCTCAGCGTTGCCGAGCCGCCTCGTCGGCCGGGCAACCTGCCTCAGCTCTACTTCGCTTTGGGCGAGGGGCCGACGGTCGAGCCGATGTCTCGCATGTTCCAGCCGCGTAGCTTCGCGAACCGCTTCACGGCGGTCGCGAACGTCCCAGCCGGCGCGTACACGCTCAACTGGTCATTCATGAGGTCGATGCCGGCAACAGCGCGCATCACAATGCGAGACATGAAGACCGGAGCGATCGTGAACTTGCGCTCGGCAAGAGGCTATTCTTTCGTGGCTAACCAGCCGGAAAGTCGTCGCTTCGAGATAACGGTCACCCATAACTAAACGTACAGTTCTTATATGAACTTGTGTTTAGCCTGTAAATCGGGCGGTATGCGCCAAGCCCTTCTGGGCTTGGCGCTCGCCGCCCTCTCCGTCTCTGCTGCGGCACAGCCGGTAAAAAAGTCTGTCGCTTACTTCCCCTTTGGCCTCGGCGAGGCGGTCATGCAAACTCCAGGGTTCAAACTCGAAGAGTCGCTAACCGCTCCGTTCGCGACCGCGCTTCAGAAGGATGATCGTTTCTCCCATCAAACATTCAAGCGCACGCATGCCTCGGTTCGACGTGCTTTGATGGAGGGCAGCCTCAAGAGCGCGCTACTGCTCGAGCCCTTTACCGGCCGCTACGACAACGCTTTTCGTGCAGTCACGCTCGGCAAAATTATTCGTGCCGATTTCGCCGTTGCAGGAGTCGTCGATGCCTGGTCTTTCGACCCTGCTACAAAGACAGCCAAAATGACCGTGTCGATCGAAACCTACGACGTTAGTGAGGCTAAGCCGCTCGGTGCCGTAGTCCTCTCGGTTGAGGGCGCGGGTGAGACCGAAGCAGATGCGGCCAAGAGCGTGGCACAGGCTCTCGCCGAACAGGCTGTCCCACAAGTTCTTAAGATTCTCACCACGCCACCTAAGAAGGATGGCGGTGGTGGAACGTCTTAAGACCGTATGCCGTTTAGCGGGCGCCTTCTCGCGTCGCTCCTAATTTCTCTATTTGTCGGGCCTGCACTTGGTGCAGGCTCGATTCGGTTGTACGCTAAGCCGAGTGTCGCGGTTGCCGATGGAACGAGCACGGTTACGGTATTCGCCGAAGTTCGTAGCTCCGACGGTAACCTCGTGCCTGATGGCACGACCGTGAGGTTTACAACGAACCTCGGCTCTTTTCGCGAAGTCGATGTGCGCACTTCCGCAGGTACGGCGCGGGCGACCTTGCAAGCCCCGAGCAGCCCGGGAACCGCGCGAATAACGGCGTCGGTGCCCGCGATCGGCACGATCAACACGCTGGATGTCGAGTTCGTTGCAAATAGGACTCAACTCAACCGAGCCAGGCGATATGTCCAGGTCGACTCGCCCGGCAGCCTGTTCTATACACACGACCTCAAGCTAATCGCGGCGAGCGCAGGCGATCGCGGCGTGCGGCTCGAGAGCGGTGACGTTACGATCACGGCCGGCGATCTCCAAGTGTCGACAGACTTCATGACCGTCGTGGCGACAGACGCCATCCTAAAGGTCGGCGACTCGGCCGAAATTCCCTGTGCGTTTTTGAAATACACACTTTCTTCTCGGCGAGGGGTCGCCATCGCTACCGTCGATGGACGCACGGGGGGTTACGAGATAGCAGGTGGCACGCCGTCGCTGAGAGAAGGCGGAGTGCAGCCATCCGAGTTCCTGTTTACGGACGTGGGCAAAGCCGTCACGAGTATTCACGCCCGCCGAATCGTTGCGTTTAGAGCAGGGAATGTGCAATTCCACGATGCCCGGCTCTACGCGGGAGACAATAAGCTTGCTTCGTTCCCTCTCTACACATTGGAGCCAACGACACCAAACGGCCTTTTCAGCGAGCAGATCATCGGCTACAACAACGGCGGCATCCAGCTAAACTACGCCCACTACCTCACGCTTTCGCCGGAGTTTTCGAGCGCGCTTCGGCTGAGGAGCGGACAAAACTTCGCCCGAGGCGCGGGCGGCTCGCGCGGGCTTTTCCTCGACCTCGATAACGAGTACCGAGTTGGAAGCGCCGGCGAGGGTCAGATTGCGCTGACGGGCCTGGGAAGAAAGGACATGGGCCTCAGCTGGTCACACAGCCAGCAGTTCGACCCGGTCACCTATTTCGCCGCGTCGATCGACATGCCTGCGTTTCGCGGTGTCTACGGCAATCTCAATGCATCGCGAGACCTCGGCTTCCTGAACGCAAGCGTGTCCGGAAGCAGCTCGCAGTCGTTTACGGGCCTTGATGCATCCAGCCACCGCGTTGACGCAACAATCGAAACCGATCTTCAGCGCATAGGCAACCTGCCGGTCACCCATTCCTACGGAGTCACTGCGTCGACCGCGCAGTCGTCGCTAGAAGGTGTTCGAACCGGCCAAGAGGGAGTCGGCTTGCGCGGTCGTTGGCTGCTCGTTCCGCAGGACCTTTGGAAGGGCGGATCGCTCAACGCCAACCTTAGCGTAACTCAACTCTGGGGCAGGCAGAACAGCGCAGGCCTGGCGGTCCTGGGTCGAGTCGGCATCAACACGCGACTTTGGACTAGCGCAAACATGCAGATCGCCTACAACCTCGCAGAAGACAAGCTCAACGCTCCGCTCATCGGTCGACACCGCTTGGACGGGGAGTTCTCTTGGGAAACCGGAAAGTACCGCGTTAACTTGTTCGCCGCGAAGGCGCTGGACATCCGAAGCGAGACCTATTTTGCTGACGTCTCATATCGGCCGAGTTCGCTGTGGAGAGTCGGTGCGTCGTATTCCGCCGATAGGTTTGGCAAAAACTTCGTCGACGAGCAGTCCGTCTTTCTTGCCTACCGCATCGGCATTCGCGAGTTTGCCCTGACGTACTCGATCACCGATCAAAGGTTCGGCTTCGAGATTTTTAACGTGCGATTGCGCTAATGATGGTCCTCGCTAACCTCGCCGCGGCATCGCTCGTTTCCGGCTTCGGGCAATTCGCGTTCGGGCACGACCACCGCCTGCCGACTTTCGACGTGTCGCCGACGAGCTTTACCGCGCTGGCCCCGAACGCTACTGAGATCGCTTTAGGTCCAGAGCGATCAGGATTCGTTATCAAGAGCCTGTCTCGATTCGAGAAAGTCCTCGCCATCCGACCAAAGCCAGGCACGCCGACACAGATCGATTATGAAACCACTTCACTAGGCTTCACTCTACGGTACGTGTCAGGCATGCACTGGTCTGCCGAAGGCGTCGAGGCGCCCTTTGTAACGTGGGATGAAGGCACCGTCGGTCCGGGCGTTCCGTCCGCGCCGTCCCAGTGGGCGCTCTTGACCTGGCGATCGGAGCGGCCGCCGCTACTCCTGCATTTCTCGAGCCCGGCGTCGTTGATCGCTCGCAAGACTCCGACGGGCTTTTCTCTCGAGGCCGCAGATTGGACGGGCAGCGTCCGAGTCAGACTGCCGTTCGGCAATCGCAGCATCGCGACGGCTAGCGCCGGCGATTTCGGGAAGCTGGCGGCGGGCCTTCGGCCACTTCTTCAGTTTGTAACGGCAGACGCGCCGAAAGCGATGTCGTCCGCCGTCGTCGACGTTGCTAGCGGCTATGAATTAACCGTCAAGTTCGACGGGGTCGGCGCAGTTGTGCCACCCGCCGCGATCTCTGCCGAGGAACGTGGGCTCGCCAAAGTGTTGTCGCCGGTTATCGAAAACGGCCCCGAGGGAATGCAGCTTTGCGCTACGCGCGAGCTTCGCATTTTCTTGCGGGCGCCGGATGCAATCGGACCCGGCGCCCCGGCGGTTCTTGGCGGTGGCCGCATACCGACAACTACCCCGGAGGATCGACTTCTTGCCTACATCACCGGAAACGCGACGCTCGAGGATAGCGGCAGCCTGGGTCGACAGCGGCCCCTGGTAGCAATGATCACCGAGCCTTTCACCCAAACCGGTTTACCGCTCGCTACGGACGGCACGGGGTCGTACCGAGCCTGCCTGCGTGGCGCGGAACTCGTAGCTCAAGGCATCTCGGCGCCGTTCCTCGATTCGATTTTCGCAGGTCTCGACTGGGTTACGTGGCAGCCCCCGGGCGGGTCTCAGCAGGAACGAGCCGATGCCGCCGCGGCGCTCGCCATCGCCGGCCCGTTTTGTCGCAGCGCAGACAACCGCGTCTTGGCGGCCATGGCGAACGCGGGCATCACTTTGAAAACCGGTTTCGACGACGTACGCGATGGCCTCTATGGCGCGGCACCGAAGCCGCCGTGGCTCGCGGCTTTGCAGTCGCCCGTTCGCGTCTTAACCCCGGGTGTCATAAGCGAATCAGCAACAACGGGCATCAAGGTCGCGGGTCGCGTCGACTCAATCGAGTCGTTCGATCTCACGTTGTCGTCCGACCAACCGCTCGAAACTATAAGCAGGACCAACGTCTTGCGCCTCATGACAATCGGAGCGGATGCTCAAACCGTGATTCGCATTTGGCCAAAAACAACGGGCGAATGGAGCATCACATTTCGTCGGTCAGCGGCAGGGCGTCCGATTCCGAAAGCGGCCCAAAGTCCGCGTTATAATGCAGCCCGACGTTGAAGTCGCGGTTTATTGCGGCGTCGATGATTTGCCGGCCGCATTCCAATAGATTAGCGACCTCCGCGCCGGCTACATAAAACTCATCCGGCGGCTCGATTTCCGAAATCATTTCCTCGACGTCGTCTTTTGCAATTTGCAACCCACGATTTTTGCGAACAATTCCGACGTTTTGCCACATTGTTCTGCGCAATCGCCGCGCGACGCCGTCGGCCTGATTCCTGCTCACAATCGGAATGGCAGAGTGGGCCGGT
>JAICGT010000051.1 GCA_025922995.1 Fimbriimonadales bacterium | reverse complement strand
CCGGCGCATCCGTTCTTTATCGGGACTCAAGCGCACCCCGAGTTCAAGAGCCGCCCGAATCGACCGCACCCGTTGTTCGCGGGCATCGTTCGCGCAGCCGTTGAGAAAGCGGGTCTCGCGAGCACGACTCAGACAGCTTAACCGCCGCCCTCTTCGGCTCGCTCCTTCTTGAGCTGTTCCCGCTGCCACGCCCAATCGATGGTCGGGTGGAACTTCTCCGGATGCTCGATGAGCCAGATCTGCTTGCGAATGAGGAAGTTTCCTCGGTCCATGGCGAGTGCCTGTTTAAACAGCTTTACTGCCTTGGCCTTGTGCCCTGTCGCCAAGTACGCTGAGCCGAGGTTAAAGCGCGCATCGCTGGATTTTGGCAAGATGTCGACGGCCCGCAAGAGTGGCTCGATGGCTTCCTTCGCGCGGTTAAGTCTCAACCGGAGCTTGCCGAGTTCTAGCCGAGCCAACCCGTCATTCGCGTCTGCCAGGCGTGCCACGAGCGCGGCTTCGTTTGTCTTGTCATCGACTAGGGAAATCTGCGCGACAGCGGCGCGGGGGCGTGCGAGGAACTCTTCGACCGCCTTGATCGAATCGGGACTCGAGACTTCGAAACCTCCGACCTTCTTGTATTGAAGGACACCGTCCTCGTCGATGAGGAAGCCGTTCGGGACTACGTCGAGGCCAAAAGCCTCGGACATCGCGTTCAGCGGGTCGACGAGCGTCACGAACGTGGCGCAGACTTTGTCATAGATGGGCTTTGCTACTTTGACGCCACCGGCGTCCATCGCGACTGCCGCGAAGACGTAATCCTTACTGTCGTTCAATTGAGTAAATGACTGCCACCCGGGCAGCTGTTCGCGACAGCCTCACCAAGATGCCCAGTTGAACAGTATCAGCTTCTTTCCCCGAAAACTGGACAGTCGAACCGAATTCCCAGCCATGTCCACAAGCGAGACGTCGGGGACATGCTTGCCGACCTCGACCTGCGGCTTCTGGATCGTCATCGTCGCTGCGAGAGTCAAAGCAAGAATCATGTTAAGACTATACAGCTTCTTTGCGCCGTTTTGTAGGCATGGGACGCGGTAACCTTTAGGCATAGGCACAGGGAAGGAATCCGTCGGCCGAACGAAAGGGTTTGACCCGCGTTTCATGGCATTGCTGAAGGACCAGCGAGGCACGCTGATCCTTGGCTTGGTGTGTGTGCTCGGCGGCGCATTGCTAGACCTCGCGCCGGCGGCGTTTATCAAATGGGCAGTCGATGCCATCGCCGACAAAAACACGTACCAAGCCGGCATGATGGCGATTTTTGTTGTCGTCCTTTATTCCGTTAAATATTTCTTCACACGCGGGCAGATGGTTTTTTTGAGCCAAGCCGCTCACCGGATTACGGCGAACCTTCGCAAGCAGCTTTTTGCGAAGCTTCAGTCGCTGCCGATAGCCTATTTCAACACAGCGCGTACCGGCGCGATCCAAAGCGTTATTACGAATGACGTTTCGGTGGTTCAAACCGGCGTGCCGATGGTAAAGGACGTCATGTCCTCGCCAATTCGCGCCGTTGGCGGGCTCGCGCTGCTCTTCTATCTTAACTGGCAGTTGGCTCTGATTTCGCTGGTTGCCGTACCGTTTGTCGCTCTTGCCATTATCAAGACTTCGCGGCGTGTACGACAGTCACAAAAGGAAGTTCAAGAAAACCTATCGGACATGACGGCTACGATGCAGGAATCACTGAACGCCGTTCGGGTTGTTCGCGCGTTCTCAGCCGAAGAACGACAACTGCAGCATTTCTCGCAGGACACGGAGGCAACCTACGCGTCGAATATGAAGGTTGTGCACCGTGTTGCAGCGCTCAAGCCGCTCGTCGAAGTGATCGGCGCGGCGGCGATTGCGCTCATCATTTATTTAGGGGCAAATTATGTTTATAGCGGCGTAATGACTGCCGGCGATTTATTCAGTTTCGTTTATTTGCTGGACGTTATCAAAACGGGTGCGACCGGAATTGGAAACATCGGCTCAGTGTATGGCCAAGTCGTCGCGGCGACTGACCATATTTACAAGGAAGTTTTCGACGTACAGACCGATGTACCTGACGACGAGGACGCCCTTACAATCGAGGACGTAAAGGGCAGGGTCGAGTTTCATAATGTCAGCTTTAGTTACCCGGACGGCACCCCCGCTTTACACAATGTGTCGTTTGTCATGGAGCCGGGAGAGAGCGTCGCGCTCGTGGGGAGAAGCGGCGCCGGCAAGAGCACGATTGCCGACTTGCTACTTCGGTTCTATGATCCGACGGAAGGCAGCATCACTTTCGACGGCATCGACTTGCGGCGGTTAGATTCGCAGTGGCTCCGACGGCAGATCGGCGTTGTGCCGCAGCAGACGATGCTTTTTGCAGGGACCATCGAGGAGAATATTCGCTTCGGCAGGCCCGAGGCGACTTCCGATGAAGTGCGCGCCGCCGCCTGGAGCGCGCACGCCGACGAGTTTGTTTCAGAAATGCCTGAGGGCTACCAGACGAAAGTCGGAGAAAAGGGGATTAGGCTCTCGGGAGGTGAAATGCAGCGGATCGCGATTGCAAGAGCGTTGCTGATCGACCCGAAGATTATGTTGTTGGACGAAGCAACATCCGCTTTGGACGCGATTAGCGAACAGCACGTGCAAAGCGCGCTGGACGATGTAACGGTTGGTCGTGCGACGCTCCTTATCGCACATCGGCTTTCGACCGCGTCTCGCGCCGATAAAATTATCGTGTTAAGTCGAGGAAAAATTGTGGAGCAAGGATCACATTCATACCTCAACGAGATCAATGGCACTTACGCCGGCATGTATCGCGCCTTCAGCGCCGGCCTATTCGATGGAAACTTGTAGATGATCGAAGCCGTTGCTTTATCCGCCGGATATCAAGAGCGTGCTGTCCTCCACAATCTCGACTTTCGGGCCAAGTCCGGCGAAGTAGTCGCTCTCATCGGTCCGAACGGCTCGGGCAAGTCTACACTTATTCGGTGCCTGTCAGGCACTCTCGACCCGACGGCCGGAAGCGTGGCGATTGACGGGAACGACCTATCGGAAATGTCTGCCAAGGAAATTGCCAGAGATGTAGCCGTTGTTCCGCAAACCGAGGACTCGGTGTTCGAATTCTCGGTCTACGACGTGGTTGCAATGGGCAGATATCCCTGGGGCGACGACGACCAGGGCCACGTGAAATGGGCCATGGAGAATGCGGGCTGTGAAGACCTTGCGGATCGGAAAGTCACCGAACTGAGCGGGGGCGAAAAGCAGCGCGTGTTGTTCGCGCGGGCGCTCGCGCAAGGAGGCAGCATTTTGCTTCTCGACGAGCCGACCGCGCACATGGACGTCGGCTATCAAATCGCCACGCTGTCGCTTGCTCGAGAGCTCGCTCGGCAGGGACACACCGTTGTCGTCGCCCTGCACGACTTAAACTTGGCATCCGGATTTGCAGACCGTGCGTTCTTGTTGCATTCCGGGCGCATGGCTGCCGAGGGGACCGTAGAAAGCGTTTTGTCGAGCAACGAAATCGAACGTGTCTACGGAGCATCGTTCGATCGGATAATAGAGGAGCGCACCGGTCGCACCGTGCTCATACCGGAACTTGTACCCGAGCGAGCCAAAACGGCAAATCCATTGCGAATACATTTTATTGGTGGAGGAGGGAGTGCCGGCGCACTTATGGCGGAGGCATGGCAATTGGGCCACAAGGTGACTCTGGGAGTAACTCTCGTAAGCGACTCCGATACCGATGCGGCGGAACGCTTCGGTATCGGTGCCCTCGTCGCTCCTCCCAATACAATTATTTCGAGCGCAGATGTTAAAGGAGCTTTGGATTTGGCTATGGATGCAGACGTGGTCATCGTATGTGCCGCGCCCTATGGCGTCGGCAACTTGCCGAATCTCGCGCTAGCCTATATGACTCGCGAAAACGGAGCCGCAGTCTGGATCGTGCAAAACCAGGATATTTGGGACTACACCGACGGTGAGGCAGCCAAGGCCCTGTCTGCGATAGAGCGAATTGGAGGCGAATTCGTCGACATTGCGGAAGTTCGCGACCGATTGGCGGGAAGAAACACACAATGACAGCCGTAACGACTATCGATTTGTCCCTCCCCAAAATGCGATCCGGCAAAGTGCGTGAAGTGTTCGACTTGGGCGATCTCTTGCTTTTGGTCGCGACTGACCGCGTTAGCGCGTTCGATGTAGTAATGCCGAACGGAATTCCCGACAAAGGCAAAATCCTAAATCAGCTATCGCTGCATTGGTTCGGGCTCTTCGGCGACTTGTCGTCACATCATGTCGTCACAGCAGACGACTCAGAAATAGCAACGCAACTCGGCGCAGCCTACGACGAGCGCTTGCGGGGCCGCTCGATGATCGTCGCAAAGTGTCAGCCGGTGTTGATTGAAAGTGTCGCGCGCGCATATCTCTCGGGCTCGCTTTATAAGGAGTACTTAGCGGCGGGGGGCGCAGAAAGAGATGTGACGTTGCACGGGATCGGCCTCCCCGCCGGTGTGCCACTGTGCGGCAAACTTCCAAAAACCATGTTTACACCAGCCACCAAAGCGCAAGAGGGACACGACGAGAACATCAGTTTCGACCATGCGGCCCAAATCGTCGGACGCGAAATCGCGGAGCAGTGCCGAGAGGCGACGTTAGCCATTTTTGAGCGCGCCGTTGGTATCTGCCACAACGCGGGAATCATCCTCGCCGATACGAAATTCGAGTTTGGAATAAGAACCGGCGAGTTGATACTCATCGACGAAATTTTGACTCCTGACAGCTCACGCTTCTGGCCGCAAGACGCGTACCGACCTGGGAGAGCGCAGGACAGCCTCGATAAGCAGTTTATTCGCGATTACCTCGAAACGCTGGATTGGGACAAGACCGCGCCCGGGCCCGAACTGCCGGATAACATCGTCGCAGAGACGCGGAGCCGATACATCGACATCTTTCGTAGGATAACCGGATCCCACCCGAATCTGTAGTCGAATTCTTTGCCGGCAGCTCGAACGACACAAAGACTCCAAACGCCCTCGGCCAAAGTAGCTCGACGTTAAATTTTTTTCCCAGATTTGATACGTGTTGTGGTCAGCGCTAAACGTAGTTCCGTAACTGGCGGTGAAACATGTCGCTCAGCATCGTCGACGTGGTCATTGCTACCCAAAGGTACGGGATGGGCGTAAAATTGGCGCTATGGGGCCGTTCAGCGATCTTGTTGTCTCCATAGCCATGTCTTTGCTGGCCTTCCTCTGGATCTATTGCGTCATGGATTGGATGGTCGAGGGGGAGATTTCGGGCACAACTGGGATCGCCACCATTGTGGCTTCCGTGCTCATGGTTGGCGTAGGCATATCCGCACAGTCGGAGGCCGTGTCGTATTCGGTCATGCTCCTCTTCCTTGCCGCACCGTTTTCCTTGCCTCTGATCAATATCATTTCCGGTCAGGCGTCTGACCGGGAACTCGACCTTCAGAAGTTTGAGCGCGCTCACGAAGCCTTTGCTTCAAATCCCGCCAACGTTGGTAGCCGGTTCGAGATTGCCAAACAGCTTGCCAACCTCGGCCTTTATGGTCACGCCATTGCCATCGGAAGGGGAGCCGAAGCCTTGCTGACCGACGACCAAGGATCGCATCAGCGCGGAACGCGGCTCATGTTCGGCAGGGAACTGTCAGACTTAAACTATTGGCAGTCGCTGGCCAAACCCGAGGACTACCGCAATGTGCACTGCCCGCACTGTTCGCGGCCGAACCCTCCCGGAACGATCGCTTGCCTGAAGTGCAACGCGCCGTTTCTGCTGGACATTGTTCGCAAGGGAGCTAGAACTCAACATATCGGCGCCAAGATCGTATTGGTCTGGCTCTGCTTTGCAGGCGTTGTCGCAGCGGCCTCGATGTTAGGCTCCAGAGGCAGCGGTTGGATCCTAATATTTTCGATCGGATTGCTTGTCCTGGCGGTAGGAGGCTTTTCGAGCTGGCTCATCAAAGATCGGATTAAGTTTGGCTAATTTCCGATCTTCGGGACGGGCGTAGCTCGCCCACCGCCTGGCGGAGGCGCGGGCGTCCCTTCACTGCCTCGCTGCAGTCGGGGATCCGCAAGCGCCGGCACGTAGAAAGTCTGACCGGTCGCCAACCACTCGAACGGCTCGCTCCCGTCGACCGTAATGAACCCGGTCTTGCCTGCGGCATCGAATTCGCCGAAGACCGTTGCGATGCCCACACCACGCCACGTGGCATCCAGTTTCTTGCCAAAGACGGACAAATGGCGCCAGCTGCCGGTGATCGTCGCCTCTCCTGATCCGAACCATGCGACTCGGCCCATCTCCTCGCTCTCGAATTCCTTTCTAACTTTGCCCTGGATGGCAACTTGAGGCATGGGTTGATTCGGCGCACGAACAACGAGAAGCGTTCCGACGAACTTCACCTTAACGGTGCCCGTGCCTTCGAGTTGAAAACTTCCGACCTCGGACCATAAGTGTGCCGAGCCCTGGCTGGGCACGCTGGGCTTGCGCGGCTCGGAGTTCTGAGCAAACACGGCTATCCCCGCTATCAGGGCTCCGATAACACCAAGTGCGGCAATAAGCGTGGTGACCTTCATTCGACTACCTTTATTGTGACACCTGAAACCGAATCTGCGTTCCTTTAGGCGGTGGCTTGAGCAGCTAGCAGTGTCGCCTGCTCGTGCTGAACAAGCGCGTCGATAATGTCTTGCAGATCGCCATCCATCACCGCATGTAAGTTATGCGAGGTGAAGTTGATACGGTGGTCGGTGACTCGATTCTGCACAAAATGATAAGTTCGGATCTTGTCGCTGCGGTCGCCGCCGCCTATTGCGCGTCGCACTACGTTTTCGGCAGCAGCCTGCTCGGCCATCTGCAATTCGTAAAGCTTTGCGCGCAGAACGCGCATGGCTTTGTCTCGGTTTTGCAGCTGGCTGCGTTGGTCCTGGCACGTGACGATCACCCCGGTAGGAACATGTTTAATGCGGACAGCGGACTCCGTTTTGTTGACGTGCTGTCCGCCCGCACCGCCGGCGCGATAGGTATCGATGACTAAATCTTCGGTTTTTATGTCGACGTCCACGTCCTCGGCCTCCGGCAGGACGACGACACTCGCTGCGCTGGTGTGCATGCGTCCGCTCGACTCTGTTTTTGGTACGCGCTGAACGCGATGCACTCCCGCCTCATGTTTCAATTGCGAGAATGCGCCTTTTGAAGAAATGGCAAAAGTGGCTGAAGAAATACCACCGATACCGGATTCCTCCATGTCGATAATTTCGTATTTCCAATTCCTTCGCTCTGCAAATCGGGTATACATTCGCAAGAGCTCCGCGGCAAAAAGAGCAGCTTCTTCGCCACCGGCGCCTTGTTTAACTTCCATAATAACGCCCTTTTCGTCATGCGGGTCTTTTGGCAAAAGCATGATTCGCAGGTCGCTTTCCCGCTGCTCGATTTCCGGACGGAGACGGTCTACTTCTTCAAGAGCCGTTTCTTTCATTTCCGGGTCCGAAATCAACTCTTCCGCTTCCTTCAGCTCGTCCTTCGATTTTTGCAGGG
>JAICGT010000050.1 GCA_025922995.1 Fimbriimonadales bacterium | reverse complement strand
TTGGAATTTAGTGTTATTCGGGAATTGTCGACTGCTCAACCGTGCCACACGCCGGAGTCTCACCCATGGCAAGTCCACCCAGCCGAGCGGTTTGGAATTTAGTGTTATTCGGGAATTGTCGACTGCTCAACCGTGCCACACGCCGGAGTCTCACCCATGGCAAGTCCACCCAGCCGTAGACGCAGCCGACCGAATCGTCCCGAAGAAGTGCACAAAGCAGAAACGGCAGGCGAATGATCGATGTGCCTAATCCTCGCACGCGGGGAATCAAATAGGTCGCTTGCGCCAAGGATCGGTGTCATCGAGGGAGGGCATCTGGTCGAATCCCGTCATCACGGCCGCCGCCGATCCCGGCGGGCTGGAGCCCTGATCGAGGCTCGCGGCGGCTCGCGGACATTTGACGATCATTACATCCTTGTCACCGAGAATCCGACGAACTTCTTCCTCGGAGTATGGGGGGTCTGCTACCACAACCATTCCCGGCAACTCGTCTGCCGTGGCCGCTGCAAATTCTGCGATTTCACCAAAGTGGCGCAGCTCGACCGTGACTCCACGCAGGTTACTTTCGAACCACGCCCTCTGTGAATTGGCCATGCCTAAGGTGTGTACGACCATGGGTCCTTTCACTCGCTTTTTCATCGGCACCTCCACCAAGTAGACGCGGCAGCAATCAGAATCATTGCCAACGTTACGACGATTTTGGTTGACAAATTGCTATTTCGTGACCCTATGGGGTGTGAACTTATCGAAATCCATTCTTAGCGTCGCCAAAGCCGAGATGCGCTCCGGCGCCCGAGAAATCGGCGGGAACAACCGAGGGCCGTTCGTTGCCAAGTACCTTAAGCCGTCCGGGCTGAGGCCGCCACAACCGTGGTGCGCCGCCTTCGCGAGCTGGTGCGTTTTGGAGAGCACCGAGAAGCTCGGGCTCAAGCGCCTTCCCTACTTCGTATCTGCGCGAGAGATGTTCAACTGGGCGAAGGCGGCAGGATTCCTCACCCAAGAGCCAAAGCCCGGCAACCTCGTGTTTTTCGCTCGCGGCGGGCTGTTCTCATGGAAGGGGCACTGCGGCATCGTCGCCTCGGTCTCCTCGAACAAGATCACGACGATCGAGGGCAACCGCACGAGCCGCGTACAGACTTTTACGTACGGGCGGACGTCTATTCCAATGCTTTTGGGCTTCGCGGGAATTATCTGTGACGGTGCCGACGTGTTATAATGAAGTTAGCAAACCGGGGCGATTGTGCCCCCACTACTCAAATGCCACGACGCAAAAGAGGTGTGATAATGCAACAGTCTAACAGCGCCACGCCGCGCTTCGAAGACCTTATGAAGAAGACCCAAAAGAAGGTCTACAACATGGCTTACCGTTTATCCGGGAACGCCGCCGATGCTGAAGACCTGACCCAAGAGGCCTACTTCCGTGCCTACAGGAGTTTCGACTCCTATGAAGGCGACAAGCCCTTCGCCAATTGGATCCTACGTATCGTCACCAGGCTTTACCTGGACCTCCTTCGCCATCGTAGACGACGGGTTCAAACCGTCAGCTACGACAATCCTTTGCATAAGGATAGCGGCGAGGACGACCTGTTCTTCGAGCAGGCCGACAATACGGACAATCCCGAATCCGTTCTCATGGATTCGACCCTCGGCGAAGAGTTGGAGAATGCCTTGCGCTCATTGCCGGCAGAGCAGCGCCTCGTTGTGATGCTCGCCGATGTGGAAGGAGTTCCCTACAAGGACATCGCAGAGATACTCGATGCCCCGGTAGGAACTATACGCAGCCGGCTTCACCGAACGCACAAGGCTCTCAGGAAGCAATTGGCCAAGTGGGAGGAGCAACACGAAGGACACATCGCGAATCTGCAGATTGCAGACGCGTAGCGTACCGCTCCTGTGATTTTGGAATTGGGCCTATTGGAGCCGCCGCTCGACCGAGCAGCGGCTCTCTTTTTTTGCTTATCGAGTGCGCCAGACGGCCTGATCGATGCTGGAGGTCCACGGGAAGGAAAGGACCGGGCCCTCCGCCTTGTAACTGATCCGTGCCAACACTCTGCGCGTTCCTGATTCCATGTACTCGGCCATGGCTGTTATCGGAATCTCGATTCGTTGGTCGGTGAGCGAGGTCATTCTCGAATCGACGGACACCCACGTCGCCGTCGTGAAGTTATAAAGCTCGATCCACTGTCGGATGCTGGTGCTGGTCGTTCGAGACTCGATAACAAACTGCATTGAGGTAATCGAGCCGGCGGGCACGGTGGATTCGAGTTCCAAAACGATCGGCCTTTGCGAGCCCGAAAGTGTGACGCCGGGCCTTAGGGACATCGAAACGTTATTGGACGTGTGCAGATCGGATAATCCGCCGCCGAAGAGGCTGCCGCGAACAAGCGTGTACTGTTGCGCTTGCACCGCGCTCCACCCGTCGCCTAGCGCGTAAAGTTTGCCGTCCAGGCAGCCGATGTATATCGTCCCGTCCGGCGCCATAGCGGGGCTCGAAGTGCTCGGCGCTTCCGGAAGCAGCAAATTGTCGAGTTTCGTTCCGGTCGCGCCGTCATAGGTGACGAGGCCCTTTGCAGATTCCAGCGCATAGCGCTTGCCTGTTCCGAGGCCAAAATAGAGTCGATTGGCGGCGTCGATAATCGGCGCGCTATAGGATGACTCGAGCCGGTTGACGTCGTAGAGAAAATCGCGCTCCCAAAGGAGGCCGCCGGCTGGGCTGAGTTTTCTCAAGTTCCATCCGTCGACGATAAAGATGTTACCTTGTGCGTCGATTGTGGGCGCCGACCACGGCGAAATTGCCTCGTTGAATATCCACACGATTCCACCGGTGTTCGGGTTGATCGAATAAGTGTTACCGGAGGCGTAGATGATGTTGCCGTTGTCGGCGACGGCAGGGGACGAAAATGAGTCGGGTCCGCTGAATTTCCATTTCTGCGTACCATTCGGATTAATGGCAAAGAGACCGCCCGCACCGGGAACATAAATTGTTCCATCCAGCGCCATCGCGGGACTGCCGGGCCAATTGCTTCCAATCGGAAATTGCCAGAGCACCTGCCCGGTCGGCGTAAACGCGAATAAGAAGCCATCGAGCTTTGCATAGACAGTGCCGTTCGGCGCAACGATCGGGTTTGTCGTAATGTCATCCAAGGTTGTGAAACGCCAAATTTCCTGGCCGCTCGAATTGAGCGCCACGAAGAAATTCCTCGGTGTTCCGACGTAAACATTTCCTTCCGGGCCAATGGCCGGCGTGGATTCGGTTTGGTCGTCGTAGAAACCAAGCTCATAGCGCCACTTGACCGTTCCGTCAGGATTGATTGCGTGAATAAATGCCGACGGCAGCAACGTCTCCGACCACACGGAGCCCGTGTAAATGGTTCCGTCCGGGCCGACGACCGGCGAATTAATCATCGGGCCCTGAAGGTCATAGCTCCAAATGATTTCCGGTGTGGCCGACCCGGTTGCAGAACTCCTGCCGGTGCGCTGGTTGTTGCCGTGAAAAGTCGGCCATTGCGCGCTACATTGCGAAATTGCGATGAGGGCGGTGATTGCTGAAAGTGTGTATTTCATGATTGAATCTCTTTATCGAATCGCGTAGACATAGGCTTTGCCGAACCTCTCGCCTGCCGCATAAATGCGATTGTTCAAGCCGATTACAGGTCCGCTCGTAAAGACATCCGCTATTCGTGTTTGAATAAGGATGTCGCCATTTGTCGGAGAAAGAACGAATAGGTAGCCTTCCGTGGTCGTAGCGTAGATACGTCCGCGTGAGTCTAGTGCCAGTGGCAAAAGCGAACCAACCGGAGGCAGTGCCTTAGACCAGATAACGGCACCGGTTTGCGCGTTGTGAGCCCTAACAGTGTCTGCAGAACCGCCAAGGGTGACGTAATATTGTCCGTTGCTTCCCAGGGCGCTATTCACACCGCCGCTAGGGGTGCCCCACTTGACAGAGCCGTCGGCTGAATTGTACGCTCCGTAGCCCTGGTAGACCGTGGAACCGTCGGGGCCGAAGATCACTTGGCCGTTGCGCCCGTTGCTTGACGTGTGCATCCACCGAACCGACCCGTTGGGGTTGTAGTAAGTGATGTCGACCGAGCCGTGCGGCTCGTTTGTGCGAAGGCCGCCCAGGCATGAGTCGCCGTTTGTGAACACGGCAACGTGGCTTTGCGACAAACCTCCGACCTGCCAAACGAGTTGGCCGGCAGACGTGTACTTGGCCAATCCCTCGACTCCTTGATAATGAAAGACGTTGTCGTTCTGATCGACGGCCGGCGTGCTGTTGTTCGTTGCACCATCGCGACGCTGGATAGTCCATATTAGTGTGCCTAGCGGATCGTACTTTCTAACTTGACCGGCCGGAGCGTTCGTCACGACGTTGCCGGCAGAGTCGAAGGCAGGTCCCGAGAAGACGCTCTGGGAAAAACCCCATCTGTAGGGCTGGACTTTGACTCGCCACGCTTCGGCACCTGAAGCTTCGAGGATCGTGAAATACTCCTCGTTGCTCCAAATTTCCTCATGGAACGTGATGCCTAAGAACACGCGGCCGGTACTCGGCACGGAAATCGTCGGCACCCTGCCGTTGACGAAGCGTTTCCATTCCACAACGCCGAGGTCGGCGCCGGGGAACTGGGACTGGCCGGTCCGGAACATGTCGGACCGGTACATCGACCACGGATGCTGCGAGCCCGCCAGGGCACCCGCGCCGCAAAGTGCAAGGGAAATCGAGAAAAGGATTTTGATCGGTTTATGCATGAGAAGTCCGCCTACCAAATATTGATTCTGTCGTGAAGGACACCATTTCGACCTTCCAACGTATTATTAGGAGTGCTGGTTGCATCACTATCAATGAACCACAGTTCGGTGATTAAAATGCATATATTCCCTACGAAACTCGTTTTTGTGTCGTTCCTCCTAGCCATGGCGGTGCTATCGTCGGCACAGTTCACTTTCTCCGGCCTCGAAGTAATCCACACGAATGCCGACGCCTACGGGATGACGATTGCCGACTTCAACAACGACGGCATACCCGACGTGGCGCTGAGCACCGAGAACGTCGATAAGGTGGACGTCCACGTCGGTGACGGAGCGGGTGACTTTACGCAGCTCGGCGGCTCTTACTTCTTGGGGACCTCGACCGGTCCTCGAGACATCGTACATATCGACTACGATTTGGATGGAGACTACGATTTGGCGGTGACATACAGCCGGAATGACGTGATTCGGCTGCTGGTGAACGACGGCACGGGACTCTTTAGTTTCGGGCCGTTTGTCTCGACCGGATTGCTCCCAACGAAGCTGGCTGTCGTCGACTTCGATGGCGACGATGACGACGACCTGGTTGTCCTGAACCGGGACGGAGGAACGATCTCGCTTCTCGCGAACGTCGGCGGCGGCATGTTCAGCGAGACCGCCTATCCCGTGGGGCTGGACCCGCGGGCTCTCGTCTCCGGTGACTTTGACGGAGACGGCGACGCCGACTTTGCTGTCACCAATCTTCTGAGCGCCAATATCACGGTCTGGTACAACGACGGCACAGGGAATCTGTCGGGGCGGCAAGACCTTCCGACGATCCATCCGTTCTTGCCCTACGACATCGATTCAAAGGACATCAACGGCGACGGCTTAGATGACCTCGTTTCGGCCGGCTGGGGCGACGATGGCATGAACAACCGCGTGTACGGGGTCAACGTCTTTTTGAGCAACGGTGCGGGCTTCGACGCTCCTGTGTTCTATTCGCTCAGGCTCTGGGCCGGGTTCCAGCACGAGATCCTCACGCTCGGCGACTTTGACAGCGACGGCGACCTCGATATCCTAGGCGGGGCTAATATAAACGGCGCACTCGACTTCCTCGTCAATTCAGGAAACGGCACGTTTACACCGGGCTTTGAAATGTACGGCGGTGCAGACATGACGGAAATGCAGAACTATGACCTCAATGGAGACCTGAAGCCTGACATTTTGGCGACCCACCTCGTAAACGCTGGTGGCACGGGCCCACACATGGACTACTTCATGAATACAACGTCCGGTAATTGGCTTCAGATGCCGCCCACCAGCTATCAACTCGAGCGCGGGTCGGAAGCTTTCGGCAACCTTCAATCCGTCGCAACCTCGAACAACGACTACCTCGCGCTCCGCCCCGGCGTCACCCTCGGAACGAGCGAGTATCCGATACGGATGATCGCCGAGGCGACTGCGGCTTCCGCAACACCATTGCGGCTGAAGTTCGGCATCGAGATGCATGCGATGGCGCTCGGAATTCGGCAGCGCATCGAGGTCTACAACTTTGCGCAAAGCAAGTGGGACGTTCTCGACGTTCGCACCTCACGTAGGGGCGACGACATGTTGTGGTTCGACGTGCCGGATCGCGCCGATCATATCGAGCCGGGAACGCGGCGGGTGCGGGCAAGAGTGAGCTACAAGGCCACTCGACCGGTCTTGTCTTTCCCATGGTCCGTACGCGTCGACCGGGTCTCCTGGGCAACGCGCTAGCGAAACAGGCAAAAGCGCCGCGGCGGCCCTCGTCGCGGCGCTTTTGCATACCGATTTCCACTCGAAAATCCACGAAAATCCAAAATCACCCGCGCGGGTGATGAGACCCTCAGGTAACCCCGGCTACACTCTTTTCGAAGGTGAAGCCCGCCAATGTAAAGCCGTCGGGTGACACCGGTTTACACGCAATGATGCGCGTTCCAACAGGCGGGGGCTCTTCGCAATCTGCGAGGGGGGTAGCCCCCGCCAACAGGGACTCCAAGCCGAGTCTGGGGAACTACTCGGTAATAAGGAGGATGAATGGAAAAACCTAGTCGCGATGCGGATATTCGCGCTTGGATACGTGGTTACATGGAGGGAGACGCGCGGGCCGGCGAACTACTCGCCGGCCACGTTTTAGCGACGGTTCGGCGACGGATCAAAGGCTATGGCGTACCTGCCAACGATGTGGACGATTTGGCGCAATCGTGTGCGCTCGAAGTCCTGCGGCACGCAAGCGAATTCGACCCGACGCGGGGCCGCCTGGATTCATGGGTGGGAGGCTTCGCGTTCAACACCGTTCGCCAGTATCGTCGGCAGGCGAGACTGGGACAAGCCGTACGCAACCGAGATGATTTTGTTGCAAGAGCCAAGGTAAGTGCGCCGCTGACCTTGGCGCTGACGTGTCTCGATGAAAACGAAAAACGGCTGGTGCGGATGCGCTTTGTTCTTCGTATGACGAGCCCCGAGATAGCTACCGACCTGAATCAAACCCCCGACGCCACGCGGAAACAGATTTCACGGATATTGGAGAAGCTTAGGAAGCATCCGAGTATCCACCAGTTATTGCGCTAGTCGACTACGCGGATCGCGCGCTGAACGAGCGCGTGGTCCGCGGCCACCAGGGCAGCCATGGCCTCGACCATGGGCACAGCCCGTGGCAACACGCAGGGGTCATGTCGTCCGCGCCCGGTCAAGATTACGTCTTCCCCGCTCGTGGACACAGTTTTCTGATCTCTCATCACCGTGGCGGTCGGCTTGAATCCGACTCTAAAGTACACCGTCTCTCCGTTCGTGATGCCTCCCTGAATTCCGCCGCTCCGATTCGATCTTGTGCGTACGTTGCCCTCGCCGTCCGTGTAGAACTCGTCGTTGTGTTCTTGTCC
>JAICGT010000049.1 GCA_025922995.1 Fimbriimonadales bacterium | reverse complement strand
TGGAAGAGATTTTTTGGCGTTCGTTCCTGTTGCGGTTTATCACGAAGCCCGATTTCCTGTCGCTGAAAGTCGGTGAGTTTTCCACGAGCGCGCTTCTCATCGGCTCTGCGATTTTCGGGTTTTCCCATCCCGAGTGGCTGCCGGCGGTGATCTTCGGCCTCGCGATTTCGTTGTGGCTGAAATACACAGAAAGCCTTTTTGCCTGCATCGTAGTTCACCTCGTTACAAACCTCGCGCTGGGCATATGGGTCGTCACCCAGCGCGACTGGGTTTTCTGGTAGCTCAGGGCAACGGCGTCGGAGCCATGAACTCCAGGCCAGGCAGGTTTCTCAAAATCGCGAATCCGATGACGAGCACGGCGATGATTGCCGTCGCCTTCTTGCCCGATATCTTCGGCGCGCTCCAGGTTCCCGTTGCGGCGTAGCGGGTCAGCGTGAAAAGATAGATCGCCACAAGCGGCATCAACGCGAGAAAAAACGCGTTCTGCCGCAGCGCGCCCAGAAAGTCGCCGCTGAGCGCCAGGTGAGCTGCCCTCGTCCCCCCGCAGCCGGGGCAGTGCAGCCCGGTCGCCAGATGAAACAGGCACGGCGGAAACAGTCCCCCCTCGACCGGCTTGTGCGTCGCCAGATACCATACCGCGACGGTCGCCGCCGGCAGGGCAAAGGCGGCGAGGATGCGGGTTTTCGTGGCTCCGGGCACGTCCTATTGTGGAACGTATCGGACCGATTTGAGGCAGGATTCATCGATTCATGTCATTTTGAGTTTTAAACTTCGTCACTTTTTTCCACCTTAACAAATGAGTAGCACCTAACGCCGGACTCGATGTGAGCGAGACCAACCGCCACTCGATGCAAGCGAAGTCGACCTGGTCGAGGATTTGATTCACCATCTATATATAGTCACGAGAACGGCAAAGGTAAACCGATTTCGTTTAATTTATACGGACGGGTATGGATTTACACGGACAGACACGGACTTGCACGGACGTATCTCGGCACTCGCGGTGTTTCGATCTGCGGGGAAGGTGCCGGGAGATCGGCTGGAAGCCGTGCTTAGGATGCCCCCTCCAGCCTCCCCCGCCGTGTTCGGTTGTGGTGACTGAGTGTCGGAACGGCGGGAGAGGGGACCAGGAGATCGGCTGGAAGCCGAAATTACGCTCGGCGACGTAAGAGCAATCCGAGCAAACCCGCGCCAAGGACGACGAAGGCCGCAGGCTCCGGCACAGGCACGACCACGATCTCCGTCACGTGCCCGAATCCGCCTATCAGGTCTTGAGGGTTCGATCCATCCAAGCCCATAGTCATGATCTTGCCGTCGTGCTCCTTGATGAACAGGTCCTGGCCCCAAAAAATGCGGCCTGCTTGCAGGTCAAGCGCAATGGCCTGCGGGTTTCGGTTAAACGGCGGCACATACAGGTTTTGTATTCCCGACCCGTCGATGTTTGCCCGCCGCACGATGTCGACCACATAGTCCGTCCAATAGAGCTTCCCGCCGGCGATATCCAGTGCAAGCTTGTTAGGCTTGAACTCCGGGTCGTTGCTAGTCACGACTACCTCTTGGCCAGTTCCGTCCAGATTCGCGCGCAAAATCTCGCCCTTGAATTGGCTGGTCGACGTGCTCCAATAGACCTTGCCGTTGACCGCGTCGATGGCAAGGCCCCGATGGAACGGCGTCGATAGCAATACCTCTTGACCGGAGCCGTCGAGGTTGGCGCGGTTAAGCGTGTTCAAAGTTTGGTCTCCCCAGTAAAGCTTCCCGCCCGGGCTATACACGGCAACTGCCGATGGGAACGCGGGTTCCTTGCCGCCTGGCAGGTCGATCAGGTCCTCTTGGCCGGTGCCATCGAGGTTTGCTCGCCGGATCTTCAGTTCATTCACATCGGCCCAGTACATTTTTCCTGCTTGGAAATCAATGTCTAAACCTCGAACGCCACCGCCGGTGTTCACCAGCTCCATATGCCCCGTGCCATTGGTTTCGACGCGGTTGATATGCCCCGTTTCCAAAGTCGGGATGAAAAGGTCGTTGAAATACAACTGCGCGGGCGCCCGCCCAGCCGCCACACCGAGAACCACCGCCACCATCATCCGCGGCACCAATCGAATCTTGTAAACCATGTTCATTCTCCTTCTCCTCATACAACAGTACAGTTCTTAAGACGCAGCGTACGCACTTTGGTTGCCATCAGGCGTGACCTTTTCGAAATCGAAGGAACATGGGCAGCCAGCCACGGTTGCCCGACTATCCGTTGCCCAAGAGGATCGACATCCGACAGCGACCGGGGAATCGGCTGGAAGCCGAAATTACGCCTTCGCTGATGGTTTTTAGAATGCTCATTTACCGCTTTTTCGCGAGCGCTCGCGTTCGCCGTCCGATGCGAGCAGGAACTCTTCGGCTAAACGATCTCCATATGTCCAAAACTTACCGTAGAGCCGTTTTTTCCCGTCGATTCCGCGCCACTCATACATGTTGCCGGTGATTGGGTCTCGCACCTCTACACCTAGAGCCTCAAGATCCTTGATCGAGGGCATAGGACCGCCCTGCATTTGCCTTCGCCGCAAATGCAGTGTCGCCCAAAGCGATGCGAACTTACGCCGCAATTCCAACTCGGTCAACTTGAGAAATTCTGCCGACCAAACAACATCAGCACCGGCGATATCTTTCCGGCCGATGGCTGCCCAGACCTTCGCGTCGTCTGACCATTGCGGGTAAATAGCGATACCTGCGCGGAGAGCGGAAGTCTTCCTCTTCAAAACGCCCGCCTCTGTTCGCAGAGCCATTTCGCTCGCGTATTCAAACGGGTTTGTCGCATTTATTGGAGTGTTTGCCACTTGGTCAATAATAAAGAACTCTTCTGCGATTAGATTTGTAGCAGTCTTCTTGAAATCGACTATTTTCCATCGGTTCACTTCGTCGACGATTGATTGCAATTCCGCATCTGTCCTTGCTACGTATGCGCCTCTTTGAAGCAAGTCGGCATAGATATGTACAGCCAGCACAAGAGTCGCAGCGCCAGACACTCCATCCGAGGGATGAAGGTGTGCGATTCTGCGGATGGCTGATCCAGCCTGAACCACTCTCGAAACATCTCCGCCAACTATCGCGCTATTGCCTTCAACCAACAGGAACTCAGCGCATTTTATTCCCTCGAGGTATAAGTTCCCCCAGTCACTTGCACCAAAAGTCTTACAATTACTAAACGCAAACACCTCGGGAAGGATCGGGGCGATGTGCTTGCTGAGCAACCGAAGGTCTTCCGGACTCTCCGAATAGTAGTCGCTGGTTTCTAGGGGTGAGGGCAACGACTCTTGGTAGAAAGCATCGATAGCGGATCGCAGGCGTTCAGCTTCCGGGTTCGACGGTCGTTCGGACAGAGTTAGGTTCATGCCCAAGGACACGGCTTTTTCGCTTAGTTCTTCAAAACGCCGATCGAGGCTCAGTTTGACAGCCCAAAGTGCGAGCCCGAGCAGAATCGCAAGTCCGAAGATCGTCCCACCGATCCAAAACAGCCGCCTCTTCACCTGGAACAGTTTATCGGACTTTGGCGTGGGTGGATGCTTGCTACCTTGGGACGATCATGAGTTCAGGCATTGTGATTTCGGGGGTTGTCGGATTCGGCGTGGCTTTTTCCATCCGCTGCTTTTCCAACTCCTTTTGAAACTCGCGCATGAACACAGGCGTGTAGACGGTAAAAATGAAACCGTACCAAGCAATGCCCGCCACAAGCGCGATAATTGCAAACATCTTCGCTTTGTTGCCTGCGTCTGCAGCTCCGTGAAAATCGCCCCGACTTGCGAGCCCGTCCACCTTGGCGGCAAAAACGATCGCCGCGATGCCAAACGGTGTGCAACAGCAAACTGTAGAGATAATCGCCTCGACCAAATAATTTTTCGGTGGCGTCACGCCGCCGGGTCGCGAAAAGCTCTCGTTCGACGACCTTTCGTAAGGGCTGCCCGTGGGGCCGGTACCCGGGGCGCCGGCGCGCGCCGCATAGATATCGACGCCACATCGGGTGCAAAACCGAACTTCGGAAGCGAGGAGTTCCCCACACCTGGGGCACTGCTGTTGCTGAGCCATAGCTTTAGATTCGAGCCGAAAGGCCGCGAGTCCTGCGGACGGCGAGTCGTAGTGATGGCCGGCATCTATGATAAACTAATCCTATGGTGCTCGAGAGCCCTTCCAAAGCGAGCGTTCTCAGCGATGTGTTCGCGCAATTGATCCGATTTTCCCTAAGCGAGAGAATCGTCGAGGCGCTTACATCGGCACAGGTGACCTACGCGCAATACGAGGCGCTGCGGTACGTTCAGGGCCATCCGTACACCTCGGTCGGCGACCTCGCACACGGCTTGCGGATCAGCTATCCCAGCACGACGAACATGATCTCCAGGCTGACCCGCAAGGGGATGGTGAAGAAGAAAGGGATGCAGGCGGACAAGCGGATCGTGAGGCTGATCCTGACGCCGTCCGGCGAGAAGTTGGTCGAGCAGGTTCGAGAGGAACGCGGCAAGCGTATCGCGGAGATTATGGCGGCGATGACCGACGACGAGCGATCACACTTCCTTTCCGCGTTGGACAACTTTATTACCGCTGCCGGCAGGTGCGGGCTTGCCGATCCGAAGGACTTGTGCCTAAGTTGCGGCCCGCTCGGCCTCAGCGACTGCTCGTTGCACCATGTCGGGGGAGACTACGAGTGTCGATAGCGTATTTCGACAATGCCGCGTCGACGAAGGTCGACCCTCGCGTGTTGGATGCGATGCTTCCGTTCTTCTGCGAGAACTACTCAAATCCGAGCGCGCTGCACTCTTGCGCGCAAGAAGCGCGGGCTGCGGTCGAGAGAGCGCGAGAGCAGGTTGCCGAATTGCTTGGCGCTGAAGACCCTTCGGAGGTCATCTTCACTTCGTGCGCCACTGAAGCGAACAACACGGTTCTCGGCACGTTTTGCGGCAGGTTGCTGTACTCGGCGATCGAGCATCCGTCGGTGCGGAATCTCGCGGAGGGGACGGATCGGGCCGAGGCGATTCCGGTCGACGAAGAAGGGACGATACGCGAAGATGCCTACGCGGAAGCTCTTTCGCGTGTCAAGCCGGAGCTTGTCAGCGTCATGAGCGTGAACAACGAGATCGGGTCGGTGCAGGACATCGATAAGCTCGGCGCGATGGCGCACGACGCCGGCGCGCATTTTCATAGCGATATCACGCAAGGCGTCGGAAAGACCGAGTTGAACTTAAGTACCCGTCCGATCGATTATGCGACGTTATCGGGACATAAATTTCATGCGCCGAAAGGCATCGGCGTTCTTTGGGCGCGGGGCGGCAGTCCGCTGAAGCCCTTCATGTGCGGGGGGACGCACGAATCCCAGCGACGCGCGGGCACTCACAACGTGCCGCTGATCGTGGGTATGGGCGCGGCTGCGGACATTATCCGGCGGGAGGGCGCGACGGAGTCGGCGAGGATGCGTGACCTTCGTACCCGCCTGATCGAGGGCGTGACGTCGAAGGTGAAGGATGTCAAGGTGAACGGCCAGGAGAACGGGGCGCCGCATATTGCCAGCCTGAGCTTTTATCGGACGGAGGGCGAGTCGATTCTGATCAACCTCGACGCTCGCGGGATTTGCTGCACCGCGGGATCGGCGTGCTCGTCGGGAAGGGGGCTCGGGAGTCCGATCTTGAACGCAATCGGCCTGGAGCAGGACTGGCTGCGCGGGACTGTTCGGCTGAGCCTTTCGCGGTTTACGACCGAGGAAGAGGTCGACTACTTGGTGTCGTCCCTGGTGGCGGCGGTGGAGGACGTGCGGTCGCTAGCGGGCTACGCTAACGTGTAGGCGTCGACAGATTGCCACCCAGACGGCGTACGGTGCCCCTAGCCAATGATGCGGACGCGGTGCGCATCTACGATCACTAGCTTTCGAGAAAGCGATAACGGTTCAAACTCGTTGAACAGCCGTTCGAGTGTCAAGCAGGTTATCTCGGTCGTCGTTGGCTCAACGCGAAGCCGTATGATTCCAGCGTGCGAGCCCACCGGAAAGGAACGCTGGTCAGCGAAGTCCTCATCATACGTAATGATCATAGCGGACCGCGTTTGAGCCCAGTTGAACACATCGAGGTCCGACGCCCCGCCGAGTCCAACGTCCATCACATGGTACACGTCGCATGTTGGACCGACAAGCTGTATCAACCAGGCCGCGACAGCACGGGGGACGTTTTGGTCCAGTAGTAAGCGTAAAGCTTCACCCTGCACGGGGGAACACTCGTACTTCGTCAACGAGCTCCGTTGCGTAGTCGATTGCAGCCTCGACGTCTTCCTTCGTTAGCTCCGGGAACTCCTCGAGGACTCGCCCCACCGTATAACCGCCCTTCAGCATGCTGAGAATGTTCCGGACCATGATCCGGGTCCCACTAATCACCGGTTTTCCACCGCAGACTGAATTGTCCGAAACGATGCGATCCGTGATTGACATAGGGCAAGAATTATACCGAGGCAGTTGTCGCACCTGGTGTCGACGAAGTCGCCCACCGCAGGCGCACCGTGTGTTTTCAGGAAATCGTTGACCACAACTAGGTTCGCGAACGAACGTTTGAGGCGGATCGAACGTCCGAAAGAGGGTAAGAAACGCGATCACAGTCAGCCAAAACCGCTACTTTGTGATATAATTCACAAAGTATCGAGTGGATTTCCTTGACAACGTATGCGAGATTTGTTACTGTATTGCAGGTGTTAATGACTACGAGTCGAAATTGACTATACCGCTTCCGCAGAGCGGGGGGAACGAGCGCCCGACCTGATTGCGTTCAAATAAACGTGACGCGATCGAAGGTGAATAACGAATTCTGGATAACCGAATGACTACGAATACCGTTTTGCCCTCTGTAACCGAGGAGCCACTCGACGAGGAACTTCTCGAAGTAGAAGACGCAACCGAAGAGGAAGCCGACGAAGAAGAGGAAGAACAAGCCCCACCGCAGCATGACGACTCCGAGGAGTTGGAGATGTGGATGCGCCAGACGCGGCGCGCCCAGCTCCTCACTCCCGAGCAGGAGGTGTCGCTCGCGCGCAGGGTACAGAACGGCGACCCGCACGCGAAGCGCATCCTGATCGAGTCGAACTTGCGATTGGTGGTCAGTATCGCCAAGAAGTACAACGCGCGAGGCATTCCGCTTGCCGACCTGATCCAAGAAGGCAACTTGGGGTTGATCCGCGCCGTCGAGAAGTTCGACTGGCGCAAGGGCTTCCGGTTTTCGACCTACGCCACGTGGTGGATTCGGCGAGCGATTGCGCGCGCCATCATCAACCAGGGCCGCACGATTCGTATCCCTGTTTATGTCGCCGAGTTGATCAACAAGGTGATGAAGACGTCGAACCGGCTCCAGCAGGAGTTTCAGCGTGAAGCCACGGAAGAGGAGATCGCCGCAGAGGTGGGCCTCACGGTCGACCGCGTTCGCGAGATGCTGCGTGTGTCGAACGAGCCGCTTTCGCTAGAGCAGCCCGTGGGTGAGAAGGACAACTCGTCGCTCGGCGACTTCGTACCGAACACCAACATGCCGACTCCGACCGAGGTCACGAAAGAGATGATCAAGAACGAGGAGATCGACGCGATTCTCGGGAAGCTGACGCTTCGTGAGCGCGAGGTCGTTCGCCTCCGTTTTGGACTCGATGACGGCTTGCCGCGGACCCTCGAAGAGGTCGGCACGGCGCTGAATGTGACCCGCGAGCGTGTTCGGCAGATCGAGCTGCGGGCGATGAAGAAGCTTCG
>JAICGT010000048.1 GCA_025922995.1 Fimbriimonadales bacterium | reverse complement strand
AGCGAATAACTCGGGCCGTGCTTTCGCTACTTGCGCGGGCGTCTCTTGGGACCGTCCTCGTCCTTCGGATGGCTGGAGCGGAAGTTGATGAAGATCGGAGTGCCCTCCATCGGAAACTCCTTTCGAATACGATTTTCTAAATAGCGCTGGTAGCTGAAATGCACACGCCGCGGGTCGTTGCAAAAAAGCAGAAAACGTGGCGGTGCTGTCGAAGTTTGCGTAGCGTAATAAATGCGTAGCGCTTTGCCCTTCGTGGAATACGGACGCTCGAAAACGGCGTCACGGACGATACGGTTCAGCGCCCCGGTCGAAATGCGGAAGTTGTAGTTATCGACGGCTTCCATACACGTTTCCAGCGCTGCTTCCAGGCCCGTTGCCGACGTCGCGCTGGTGAAGCACAGGGGCGCGAAGGCCAACGACGGAAACTCGTCGCGGAGTCCCTTTGTAAACTCCTTCTTCGGCGCGGAACGTTTGGTCGGCCTCCCGTCCGGAGGCTCGACGAGGTCCCATTTATTGATGGAGAAAACGCAGGCTTTGCCCGCGTCCCGCGCCGCCTGCGCGATGCGCTTGTCGCCGTCGGTCAAGCCCTCGTGACCGTCGACGACAACGAGCGCAACTTGCGCCCGATCGATAGCGCGGCGCGCACGAAGCGCCATGTAGTACTCGACGGTGCCTTGGATCCTGCCGGGCCTTCGCAGCCCAGCCGTGTCGACAAGGGTGATCGTTTCGTTCTTGTATCGAATCTCGGTGTCGATTGCGTCGCGGGTTGTGCCGGGAATGTCGCTGACAATCGAACGGCTCTCACCCGAGAACGCGTTCAGAAGCGAAGATTTGCCCACGTTCGGCCTGCCCACGATGGCAATGCGGAGCTTTTCCTCGGCATTCTCGTCGGCGGGTTCTGTTTCGGGCATAAGCTCGACGGCGGCATCCAGCACCTCGGCGACCCCGCGGCCGTGGAGGGCGCTGACGGGATACACGTCGCCGATGCCGAGGGCATAGAAATCGGTAGCCCAGCTATCGCGGTCGCGATTGTCCGACTTATTGACGGCCACCATAATGGGCTTTTTCAGCGGGCGCAACGCATCCGCAAGCTCGATGTCCGCCGGCGTGACGCCGTCGACTGCGTCGCCGAGGAAGATGACGACATCTGCCTCCTCGAGCGCGATGTTCGCTTGTAGCCGGATCTGCTCTACCAGCGGGTCTTCGTCCTGAAACAGGATTCCGCCGGTGTCGATGAGTTCGAAACGCTTGCCGTTCCACTCGGCTTCGCGATAAATCCGGTCTCGCGTGATGCCCGGGTTGTGCTGCACAACCGCGACGCGACGCCCCACAAGGCGGTTAAAAAGCGTGGATTTACCGACGTTGGGTCGGCCGACGATGACGAGTCTCGGAAGTGATTTCGTGATCATGGTGGGCTTGTGCTGCGTGGACTTCATAGTTCAAGACCTCCATGAGGAGCCTGATTATATTCGTTTTTGGCCGGTTCAAGTCCAACGGCGGCGTGCTAGACTCTAAGCCCAAAGGAACTTAGAGCCGATTCAGTGGAGCAGATTTGGTACCAGCTCACCAATTTCGGCACGCCGGCGTTACTTCAAATCGTCGACGTGGTTCTTGTTGCCTACCTGATTTATCGGATTTTTCTTATGGTCCGCGGCTCCCGCGCATGGCGAATCATCGGCGGCGTCGTGATCTACCTTGTCCTGTGGTTCGTTACCGACCTGCTCGAGTTGCGGACGATCCACTTCCTCCTGGAAAAGGGCCTGGTGCTTGGCCCGGTTGCGCTTGTCATCCTCTTGCTTCCCGAACTCCGTGCCGCGATAGAGGGCTTCGGGAAGCTGGGGTTTTGGCCGGACCGGCTCGGCGGCGGCGAAGAGGCGGTGTCAGCGGCGGTTATCGACGAGCTTGTCACCGCGGTAAGCGAACTCGCCACTCGGCAAACCGGCGCACTGATTGTGATCGAGAGGAGCCGGAGGATGCCGGAAATCGAAGCGACGGGCGTTCCCCTCAACGCGAAAGTCAGCGCCCCGCTTCTGGAATCGTTGTTCTACGGCGAAAATCCGCTGCACGACGGCGCAGTCATCGTGCGTGGGAATGCAATCATTGCGGCGGCGTGTCAGCTTCCCATGACAGTCAGCGCGCTGAAACCGCACATGCACATGCGGCACCGTGCCGCCGTCGGTGCCACCGATGGCACCGACGCGATTTCGGTTGTTGTCAGCGAAGAGCGTGGCAGAATTTCGGTGGCGATCGACGGCAGAATCCGCGAAGACGTTACGGGGCAGCAGTTGCGCGACCTTCTAAACCAGATGCTGCGTGCGCCCCGGCCGTCGAGCGATAAGCCTGGCCAAGGCGACGCGAAGGAGGGCGTAGATGAAGCGGCTTCTGTCGGCTAACGTCCCTGAAAAGCTGGCTGCGCTGGCTATCGCCGTGCTGCTTTGGCAAATTGTGCTGCACATCGAGCAACCGGTGACTTCGCGCACATTCGAAAATATTCCCGTCAGCTACACGTCGCCGGGACCGAACCTGGTAGCGACGGAGCGAATCAGCAGCATTCGCGTCGATGCCAATGCGCTGCTCACCGGCGGCGATTCGATCGACCGCGATGAAATCATCGCCAGCGTTGACCTCTCGAAGGCAAAGCCGGGCCGTGGCCAATACCCGGTGATGATGAGCTACACCGGGTCATTGTCCACGCAAATCGAATTAACTCCCCGGCCTAGGACCGTTGAAGTCGTCATCGAGAATTGGGTTACGCGGGAGCTGCAGGTGAATGCCACAACCACCGGCGCATGGGACTTGTATCGACCCGGGCCGATTACGGTGACGCCTGCAGAGGTCCGCATCTCGGGTCCGGAGAGCAAGTTGTCGTTAGCGAAGGATGCGCGTGTCGAGGTTAATTTGAGCAGTGTCGAGCCCGGGGCATCGAGCCAGGCGCCGGTGCAAATATTGACCGAAACGGGCAAGCCGCTGGAACTGACAACCGACCCCACTACAGTCACGGTACGGGTCAAGCCGGTCGCCCTGCCGCCTTCCAAGAACGTGATTGTGCAACCAATGTTCAACGGGACTCCTGCATTTGGTTATCGCATCGCGTCGATTGAAGTTGTGCCGAACCAGATTCGCGTTATGGGGCCGGCAGATTCGTTGGAGACCCTGAGTTCCGTTAATACTGCCGCAGTCGACGTGAGCGGAATCACACAGGACACGACAATTCCCGTCGGCCTCGCGCTGCCTGCAGGGGTCCGAAGCGACACGACTAGGGTCGAAGTGCGTATTAGAGTCGAGCGTTCGGATTAGCCGTTATGACTGAAATTCGCACAATTAAGGAGGCCGAGTGCAATGATTATTTGCAAGTGCTTTGCGAAGCATTCGATCTGGACTTCGACCGGGCGAGGACCGCATTCTTCAGCGAGCCGTATTACTCATTAGACAGGAAGTGGGCATTGGTACGGAAGCAGCGTATTGTCAGCATATTAACGGTTGTTCCGATAGCATTCGGCGATGGGAACGGAATCGGCATTGCCGGAGTTGCGACCGTTGCGGATAGACGCGAACACGGCTACGCGACAGATCTTTTGAATCACGTTTGCGATCATTATTCGATGCAAGGCGCAGCCAAAGCGCTGCTTTTTGCGCGGTCAGAATCCCTCTATTTGAAGGCGGGATTTCAAGAATTAGACAAGGTCTACTTGCAGCCCCTGCCACCAGGACGGGCGTCACAGCCGCGGCAGTTGGAGAAGGAATACGTTCGTGGCTTGTACGACAGCTGGGCGAAACAAGATGATCGCAGGTTGCGAAGAGACGATGACCGGTGGAAATACTGGTCGTGGACGTTCAAGACACCTGTGGCGCTCGGCGACGGCTACTTCTGTTACGAATCGAACCGTATTAGAGAAGTGCTGCCCACAATTGAGAGACTTCCGATTTCGGAGCTTGTCGACTTTTACGGAACTGGCGAAACCGCCAAAGATCTCGGCGTCGATGTTTCAAATGCGCCCTTCGACTTGCTGCTGATGGGCCGAGGATTCGATTATGTTCCTCGCATGTTCATGACGGACCAATTTTGATGAAACGATTTGCAATTTTGACTAGTGGCGGAGATGCGCCGGGAATGAATGCGGCGATTCGCGCCTGCGTGCGGACGGGGATTTATAGAGGCGCCGAGGTGATCGGAGTGCAGCACGGCTACGATGGGCTGCAGGGCGCAGAGTTTCAAACGATGTGTAGTCAAGATGTCGGCGCGATCATCGCCCGCGGCGGCACGATTTTGCGGAGCGCAAGATCAAAGAGTTTTCGGGAGCCGGAAGGTAGAAAGAAAGCGTACGAGGCCATGTCGAGCCAAGGCATCGAGGCGCTCATCGCGATCGGCGGGGACGGCACCTTTGCGGGGGCGGCGGTGCTTTACGAGGAGTTCGGCATACCGGTCATCGGGATCCCGGGATCTATCGACAACGATATTCCTATGACCGATTACAGCATCGGTTTCCACACCGCCGTAGATACCGCCCTTGGCGCTATAGACAAAGTGCGCGACACGGCTTATTCGCACGAACGCGTATTCGTCGTGGAGGTGATGGGTAGAAGCTGCGGGTTTATTGCGGTAGAAGCGGGATTGGCGGGAGGCGCAGAAGCGATCTTGATTCCGGAGATTCCTTTCGACCTCGAGTCGGTATGCGACAAGCTCGACGAGGGCCGAAAGAAAGGAAAGAAGAGCAGTATTGTCGTCGTCGCCGAAGGCGCAACCAAAGCGACCGACGTATGCGACTTCATTGCGAGCCGTACGGGTTACGAAGCGCGCTACCTTGTGCTGGGTCACATGCAAAGAGGCGGCTCACCTTCGGCGTTCGACCGCGTTCTGGCAACTCGGATGGGGTCTGCTGCCACGAACATGCTGCTGGACGGTGCGGAAGAAGGTTATGTTTGCCTGCGTGGCTCGGAGGTCGTGCTGCAGTCGTATCGAGACGGGCTCAGCGCGACGAGGCCCGTCGACCCGGAACGCCTGCGCTTAGCCGAGGTAATGAGCCTTTGAATCCGGCGGTAAGGCTAGAATACGGTGGAGCATGATGGCGAAGGCGAAAAGAACGTGGACGACGTATCGCAAGCTGATGTCGAATTTAGTGCCGGCGCTTGTGTTTGTGCCGATTTTTTCGACTGGGATCGTGCTGTTCCAGCGTGACCAATCCGTGGCGGCGGCCGTTTGTTTCGGCTCCTCCGTCGTGTTTGGGCTATTCGCTGTTAATTTGTTGGGGTTATTTCAAAACAGAATCATGCGCGCAGAGCTTAAGCCTTTGGTGCATGGCCGTCGCGAACCGTTGTGGTTCGTCGGAATTGGAAAGCCTGGCGCGGTCGGCGCGCTCGATCCTCACGAAGACCTCGGCTTCTTGCTGCTGACGCAGAGTGGAGTCGAATTTATCGGCGAATTGTCGCATTATCAAATCCCGTACACAAACATTTTTTCTGTTTCTTTTAGCATGAACGCGCACAGCTTGTTGGGTCTTGGCAGATGGATCGCTATCGAAGGACGGCACGATGGTAAGAAATTTCGATTACTCGTAGAGCCGCGTACGCACCCGACGCTCCTCCAAAACAAGCGTGAAGGCGCGCGATTGGCCGCTGAATTACGAAGGCTTTTGCCTGTAAAGGCAGCCTAATCGGAAAGCAACTGCTTGGCATTTGCGATGGCGGCTTCCTCGACCTTTTCGCCGCCGACCATTCGCGCGATTTCTGATACTCGCTCATCGGCAGAAAGCTCGCGAACACGTGTCACAGTTCGGCCGTCGATGACATCTTTTTCTATTGAAACCTGTGCCACGGCTCTGCTCGCGATTTGCGGCACGTGGGTGATGACCAGCACCTGATAGTTCTCGCCCAATGACGCAAGCTTTTTTGCAACTACTGCCGCGGTTTGCCCTCCTAACCCGGCGTCGATCTCGTCAAAGATAAGCGTCGGAATTCCACCTTTTCCAGCCATTACAGTTTTTACCGCAAGCATAACCCGACTCATCTCGCCGCCCGAGGCAATTTTCGAGAACGGCATCGCGCGCTCACCTGCGTTTGCCGAGAATCCGAGCTCGATTTGGTCGATCCCGTCGCGCCCCCTCGGCTTGTCCGTGAGCTCACAAGTGAACTTTGCCGCGGGCATTCCAAGTTCCTTTAATTCGGTTTCGACCAAGTTCGCAAATTTGGATGCGTGGACCCGCCTGAGTTCACTTAAAGACGTCGCTATCGCTGCATATTGCGACTCTGCCTGGGTCAGGCGAGATACGGTGTCTGATCCCAACGCCTCCATGCGCTCCAATCGATCCAGATCGGCTCGCGCTTTGTCTAGAAACTCTAATATCCTTTCTTCACTCTCGCCGTATTTGCGCTTTAATGTCGAATACTCGTCGAGGCGAGCCGCGAGGAGTTCGATCCGTTCCGGAGCATATTCCACGCGGTCGATTCCTGCCTTTACGCCTTGCGAAGCGTCTTCAACGCCTATAAGAGCGTTGCGCAGCGCGTCTACAGCAGAGCCGAGGCTGGGATCATAAGTTGCTGCCGCCTCCAACCTGTGAAGCGCCTTTGAAACTAAGTCTTTAGCGGAAACTTCGCCGTTGAACAATATTTCTCTGGTGTCTTCCAATGCCGCACTCAAGGACTCCGAGGACTCGAGTCGTCGAAGCTCACTCTGCAACTCTTCGATTTCGCCGGGCTTTGCTCCGAGCTGCTCGATCTCTGCAACTTGAAAGCGCAGAACGTCGATCGACCGCTCGCGCTCCTCCGCATTCTTCTGCAGCTCTTCGATTTCTGTGCGCAGGCGTGAAATGTCTTCCCACGCCGAGCCGATTTTCTCAAGCAAGCTGAAAGCCTTGTCTCCGATCCAAGCGTCGAGCAAGCCCAAGTGCGTTGCTGCATTAAGCAGGCTCTGATGCTCGTGCTGGCCATGAAGGTCAGCCAACGAGTCGCCCACTTGCTTGAGCACGCTAAGCGGCGCGGTCTTTCCGTTGATCCTGCAACTGCTCTTGCCTTCGGCGGCGAGGTCGCGCTGCAGGAAGAGCGCCTCATCGCCAAGCGGATAGCCCAATTCTTCAAGTAGTGCACGTGTGTTTCCGGGCGGGTCGAATACAGCACGAACGCTCGCTGAAGTTGCGCCCCTGCGCACGAGCCCGGTGTCCGCACGTTCGCCAAGGCAAAGAGAAATGGCGTCGATCAGCAGGGACTTGCCTGCGCCCGTCTCGCCCGAAATCGCCGTAAACCCAGGGCCGAAGCGCACCTCGACCCTGTCTAAGATTGCGATGTTTTCAGCGGCGAGCTCGATGAGCATCTTACATTAGGACGTGGCGGGATTCGCGCACGCATCGCCGACGAGCATCGGCATTCGAAACTTGTCGACGAATCCCATTTCCACGCACTTATTGCCAAAAAGCTGAAGTCCTTTGAGATGCTCGGTTCCCAAGTCGAAGTCGATCGATTCCGTTAAGTAATCGAGGCAAGTTTGAAACGGCCAATCCAACTCTTGTGACGCCTGCGTTGCGATCTCGTCGATATGCCGAACGCCGTATTCCTTTGCGCTTCGAAGCGTATTCGCGAGCGACTCGGTCAATCCATCACGACCGACCCACAGCGCCCAGACGAACGGCAACCCGGTCATGTTCGCCCATTCTTCGCCGAGGTCCATGACGTACAAGCCGTCGCCATTTGCCGACATGCCGGCGTCGCCGATGAGAACAGCCGCGTCGAATCCTTCGAGCATCGTTTCGAGATTCGCTTTCCTTT
>JAICGT010000047.1 GCA_025922995.1 Fimbriimonadales bacterium | reverse complement strand
TGGCTCTATCAAGCCGATGGACCTCGATCCCTTGCCGGCCCAGCATGTCTAACAGAGCTTTCTGTTGGGCGCCCCGCGGCTCACTCGCAGGCAACACGTACGCAACCGGGCCCTCGTTGCGCGCCTTATCTGCACTGCGCTTCGATTTCAAATAGTAATTACGAAGAAACTTCTCTTTATTCGCAGCGACGTTGTTTAAGCCCAGCAAAAGCGCGCTTTGCTGCAAGTTTATGTTGTTGCGAATGCTCCACCTAACGCTTGGGAACGGTGGATTCGGGCGGAACCATTCGCGCGATGTGCTGCCGGCGTTCCTAATACCGGTATCCGCTCCGCCACCGCCGAAGGTCTCATAAAACCGCCCGATCGCGTTGTGGCCGTTTGCGGCGTAAAACGCATAATTCGGAGCCCAGCCGTCGTAAAAGCCGTGCGTCCAAACTCCGGGCACGCCGCGCCGCGTCATTTCGTTCACTTCGTGATACGCCATGATGTGCCACTCGTCGATCGTGATCGGATCTAGCCATGAGTTATACGGGCCGGTGCCGGTCGAGATATACAAATAGGGAACGCTCTCGTGTAAATCGTGCAAAACCTGCGGATGAAAATCGAACCACGTTTTCATGAGGTTTTTGCTCATCGCAAGCGAAATCGCCATGCCGTCGCGGTTATTATCGTGCGCAACGTACTTGCCCCAATAGATCAGCGGGATCGCGGGTTTATCCGGATTTTGCTTTCGATAATAATACGTATCCACATATCGGTCGCGGCCGTCGGTTTCTAGAACCGGCGTTAGCATCACGAAACTGTTTTTGCGGATCGTCTGAATGAACGGCGTTTCTTCCACAGCCAGGCGATAAGCCAATTCCATCAGCATTTCAGGGCTACCGCTCTCAGTGCTGTGCATCGCGCCCGTGGCGTAATAAAAAGGCAATCCCTCTTTAATCAATTCCTCAGCGTTTTGCAATCCGCGAGGGTCACCCAGTTTAGCGGTGATGTCTTTGTAATGGTCGAGCCGAGCCATGTTTGCTTCGTCACTTATGATGGCAACCACCATCTCGCGGCCCTCTTCGCTCCGTCCCATCGAAATAACTTTAACCCGCTCCGACGCGCGGTCCAACTCGCGGAAATAGCGAGCACAATCCGCAGAGTACGTCAGTTTGTTCGGAGTGCCGATTACGTAGCCCAAAATCTTGTCAGGGGAAGGCACCGTGGCGCTGTCCGGCAGATGATCCACGAGTTCCGTCAAAAAGAACGGTTCAGTCGTGTACTCCTTGATCTTGGCGGTATATGCGGCGTTGTCGTTGGCGAAAGCCCACGAACCCAGGAGCAGGAGGCAACAGGCAATTTTGCGAAGCATGGCGATAGTAGTTTCGACAGGTGCACCCGCGTTCCTTCACGCCGAGGGGGTAGAACGTGCTGAATGGACAACCTGCTGGTCAGCGCCTCCGGCGGCGCCATAACGGTTTCGCTAAATCGGCCCGATGTACGAAACGCGCTCGACGACTCCCTCATCGCTCGCCTGACCGACGTTTTTCGAACGGTCGCCGACGACGCCCGCTTAATCGTATTGCGCGGAGAGGGGAAGGCGTTTTGCGCGGGGGGCGACTTGGAGTGGATGCAGCGGTCTATCGACTACACCGAGGCAGACAATCTCGCCGACGCGCAGGCTCGGGGAGGGTTGTTTTTGGCAATCTACGAGTGCCCGTGCCCCGTCATCGGACAGGTTCATGGCGCGGCGTTCGGCGGCGGAGTCGGCCTTGCGTGCGTCTGCGACGTCATCGTTGCGGCGGAAGGCACGAAGTTCTGCTTCAGTGAGGTGAAGCTGGGGCTCTCACCGGCGGTGATTTCGGCGTTCGCAATCCGTAAAATCGGCCTCTCACAGGCGCGGCGCTATTTCCTGACGGCGGAGGTCTTCGATGCCGATGAGGCGAAGCGGATCGGTTTGGTCCATGAAGTGGCCGCCGTGGAAGACCTGAACGCTCGCGTTGGAACCATGGTAGACGCGATCTTGGCGAACGGCCCGAAAGCCGTGCGGCAGGCGAAGGCGCTCGCAAGACAGGTGGCGTATCTGGATAGTCGGTCTGCGCTCGAGGCATCGGCGAAAGTGATCGCCTCGCTCAGAGTCTCTGATGAAGGACAAGAGGGCGTTCGCGCGTTCTTGGAAAAGCGGCCACCGTCGTGGGTACAACGTTAGCGAATGCCCGAAATCAAAAAGCTTCTGATCGCGAACCGGGGTGAGATCGCCATGCGCGTGCTCAGGACGGCAACCGAGATGGAATTGCCATCCGCTACCGTTTTTACGGAGCATGATGCGGACATGCCTCATGCCCAGCACGACGAGGCGATTCAAATATCCGATTACCTTTCGTTCGACGAGGTCTTGAATGCCGCAAAACTGTCCGGCGCGAATGCGATCCACCCGGGATACGGATTCTTAGCAGAAAATCCAGAGTTTGCGCGATCCGTTGAGAAAGCCGCCCTCATTTTCGTCGGCCCGACTGCCGAGGCGATGGACGCCGTCGGAGATAAGTCACGGGCGCGCGCTCTTGCTAAGTCGCTCGATATCCCGGTCGCCGATGGCGTCGGGCCGTTTTCCGACCCGAAAGAAATAGCCGAAGCCGTTCGCTCCTTGGGAGCGCCTGTCATGCTGAAAGCCTCGGCCGGGGGAGGCGGAAAGGGCATGAAGCGCCTTTTCGATTTTGACGACCTCGACGAGATCATCGCTTCGTCACAGCGCGAAACGAAAGCGGCATTCGGCGATGACCGCATGATCGTCGAACGCTACATTAATCCTGCACGACATATCGAGGTGCAGGTTTTCGGCGATGGAGAACGATGTATCGCGCTCGGCGAGCGCGAGTGCAGTCTACAAAGAAGGCACCAAAAGATACTGGAAGAATCGCCTTCAACGGCGGTAGACGACGATTTGAGAGCGCGCTTGTTCGACGCCGCTCGTAGGATTTGCGAGGCGGTAGGATATCGCAACGCAGGCACGGTCGAATTTCTTTTGTCGCCGCAAGGTGAGTTCTATTTCCTGGAGGTCAATGCAAGATTGCAGGTAGAGCATCCTGTTACGGAGATGTGCACAGGAATGGACTTGGTGGCATTGCAATTGCAAATTGCTCAGGGTGGTGAGCTGCCGGACCAAGAGGAACTATACAGCGCGGGGCACGCGATTGAAGTGCGCCTAAACGCCGAAGATCCCTGGAACGACTACCTTCCAAGTGCCGGTAAATTGCTAATGCTTGCTTGGCCGCAGGGCGAGCTTGTTCGCGTGGATTGCGGAATTGGAAAGAGTGTCGGAACACAATACGACTCGCTGATCGCCAAGGTCATAGCGTGGGCGGAAACCCGAGACGAGGCTATCGAGACAATGCGCGGTGCCCTCGAAGAAACCCACGTTTTAGGACTCTATACGAATCAGCCGCTTGCTCACAAAATTTTGGGAGAAGAGTGGTTCCGTGCCGGCGAAACATTCATCGACACGATCGAAAATTGGGACATTGGCGCGCGGCCGGTGCCCGAAGCTTTTGCTCCTGCAGCCGCGGCAGTTTTTGCAGGTCCAACGCCCGCGCCGCCCGGCGTCTGGGCCGAACTTGGAGATTGGAGGTTGAAGTGAGATTAAAAGGACCCTTCGGCCCGCAATCGGCAATGGCTCCGGAGGCAATCGTCAACCCCGATGGCTCGATGTGGGTGCAAACCGGGGCCGGTTTCCAAGAGCTGATGTACGCGCGGGACGGCTTGAACGTTTGGATTTCAGCCGGCGCAAAAGTTGCTAAGTTCTCATTGGCGGAAGGCGCAAGCGAAGACGCCGGCAAGGAGGCCGTTGCCCCGATGACCGGCAAAGTGGTTTCAATACCCGTGAGCGTCGGCGACAACGTGTCGGAAGGAGACACGTTGGCCGTATTGGAAGCCATGAAAATGGAATATCGTCTCGAGGCTGAGGCTGATGGCGAGGTTTCGGCGATCAATGCAGAAGTGGGCGACTTGGTCGATCTTGGGCATGTTTTGGTACGTTTAAAGTGATACGTATTGTCGAAGTTGGTCCACGAGATGGCCTCCAAAACATCAAGCCGCTGGTCCCGACTGACATCAAGGTAGCATTTATCGATGCGCTTTCGAAAACTGGGTTGGAGGAGATCGAAATTACCTCCTTTGTATCTCCGAAATGGGTGCCGCAATTAGCGGACGCCGAAGAGGTTTGCGAACAGATCGACCGGAATCCGTCCGTGACCTACATGGCTTTGGTGCCGAATGAAAAGGGCTTGGAGCGGGCGATCGCAGGCAGAGTGGACAAGATCGCGGTTTTTACCGCTGCGAGTGAAACTTTTAGTGAGAGGAACGTCAGCGCATCGATTGCCCAAACGATCGAGCGGTTTAAACCGGTAATCGCAGGTTCGCCTGTGCCTGTTCGTGGATATGTTTCGACGGCATTTTATTGCCCATATGAGGGCAAAATCGATCCCTCGAAAGTGGCCGACGTGATCGCCCAACTGCTCGATATCGGCTGTGACGAAATTTCTATCGGCGACACGATCGGCAGAGCGCAACCGGACGAGGTTCGAACCCTTCTCGAGCTTTCATTGACGCTTTGCGGTGTCGATCAAACAGCCATGCATTTTCACGACACATTCGGAAATGCAATTGGCAATGCCAGGGCGAGTTACGAGATGGGGATTCGCGTGTTCGACTCTTCGACAAGCGGTATCGGGGGATGCCCTTTCGCACCGGGCGCGCAGGGGAATATATCCACCGAAGCTTTGATCACAGACTTCGAAACAACCGTCGATCCCGGGAAGATCGCCGAGGCGGGCGCCATCATTGTTCCCTATTTAGGTTAGAAGCCCTCAGGAATCGAGCCATACGCGGCGAAGTTTTCCGCGAAATCCGGATGAGTGGCGCAAACCCGAAGGAAGTCGCAGTGAGTACAGAGCGGCTTCGGCTTGGGGTCGATCGTCGGATAATCCCGATTCAATATATCCGAAGCTAGCTTCCTGATATCCGCTTCGAATTCCGCCAGTTCATCCTGGGAGCGCTCCGCAGATGCCCTTGCACCGTTTCGCAAGGAGACTATGGTTGTAATGATCTCTTTTTCTGGAAACAAGGGCGTCGCCAACAACGCATAACAGCCCATAGCGATGTCATAAATCGGGCTTTCAGGAGGCAAACTGCCCGACTTATAGTCGACAATCTCGATTTTGCCGTCCTTTCGCTCCGATATCCGGTCGATGCGGCCGGAGAGTGTCCAGTCCCCCATGTCCTTTTGTAAGTCTTTTTCAACGAAGAGAGTAGTTGACCCCTCTTCCTCTTCCACCGCAGTCGCTACGTATCCTTCCACCATAACACGACCCTCGGCGAGTGCCTCGGCGGCCTCTTCCGGTGACGAGTATCCGGATGTCATCCAATTTTCCTCTAGCGCGGCGACTGCTTCCCCCGTTGTCTGCACACCAAGGTCCTGTGAGTCATGAAACCGCTCCAAAACCTGATGTAAGCTGACCCCAAAACTATAGTACGACTTCGCCTTGACAAACCACTGGTATCGCCGGTCGATATACGACCACCGATATTTAACGGGGCAGGCTAAATAAGTTGCAAATCGCGTCGGCGACAGCGTTGGCTTTCTCACGGCCTATTTCCGTAAGACAAACGTGGTCTCATCGAGATGAAAAGTAAGCAAGTCACCTTCGCCGTGCGGTGACAAATACTCTCTAAACCAACCTTGCGACCCTTTGATCATGTTGATCAACGTAATATGTGACTCTTCGGGCGTCGATAGCCTTTCGAGCCACTCTTTAGCGTTCAAGGGTTTCGATACTGTTTCTTCGAATTCGACTTCGAATCCGGCTCGGCCAGCCATTTTTTGCCACGCGGTCTTCGTGTAGTCTCGCACATGCGTGGGGTCTCGCAGTCTTTCAAATTTATCGACTAGCTCATCTGCGGATTCCTCGTCGCTGCCTGTGGTGTCGATTAGAATCAGTCTCTCCCCAGGCTTAAGCACGCGATGTGCTTCGCTTAAAAATTTCATCGGCTCCGCAAAATGATGCGCCGCAGTCCGACAAGTAATCAAGTCAAAGGACTCATTTTCAAAAGGCAAGTCCTGTGCGTCGGCCAATTGTACGGAAACATTGGTTAACCCGCGGCGGGCCGCTTCGGCTTCGGTAACATCGAGCATGCGTTGTGAAGTGTCTGTCGCTACAACTTGTTCGACAAACGGAGCCAACGCCAGAGCAGCATGCCCCGCGCCGGTGGCTAAATCGAGTACCCTCCCGCGCAACGGCTGGGCAACTTGGATTAAGTTCGCGAGCGCGGCTTCGTTTGAATGCCAACTCGACGTCCGGTAACGATCGGCAGCCGAGTCCCACTGCGTTTGCGGTTCTTGCATCACCCCCATTATCCCTAATCCAGGATTCCGCGCAGGACGTCTTCATTTCCTGGCATTCTCAACTTCCGGAGGGCTGTGCGCTCGATGAGGCGAACACCCTCTCTTTTGATTCCCAGCGTCTTACCTATTTCTTCCAGCGTTCGTGGCACCCCGTCCCGCAGGCCGAATCTCAAAGTGATGACTTCCCGCTCCCGTTCCGACAAGTTGTCGAGCAGTTCGTCCAGTTTCTCGCGAAGAAGTGACCGGCCCGCCGCGTCCTCTGCAGGCTCCGTCGAGAGATCTTCGATGAAGTCCGCGAGGCTCGATCCCTCGCCGCCGCCGACCGGCGCCTCGAGCGAAACCGGTTCCATTGCCATCTTGACCACTTCGCGCAGCCGATCGATGCTGACTCCCATCTCGGCGGCAACTTCCTCGTCGCTGGCATCCCGCCCGAGCGTTTGTTCGAGGCTGTTGCGGGTCTTGTTGATCTGGCGCAACATGTCGCTTACCGAAGACGGCAGACGGATCGTACGCGAGTGGTCGGAAATCGCCCGGCCCACCGACTGCCGGATCCACCAAGTCGCATAGGTGCTAAAGCGATATCCTTTCGATGGGTCGAACTTCTCGACCGCCCGCATCAAACCAAGGTTGCCCTCTTGTACCAGGTCCTGCATGGAGAGGCCTTGGCGCCAGTACCTTTTGGCGATGCTGACCACGAGGCGCAAATTGGCTTCCACCATGACGAGCTTCGCAAAGGGTGACCCCTCGCGGGCCTGCTGCGCAAATGCGCGCTCCTGCTCGAGCGTTAGGAGCGGCGTACGGGCGATGACGGCACGCCAGTGGTGAGACGCCTCTTCTAACGGCGGTCCGTCCATCTCAGTCAGCTCATCGATCGACACGAACGCATCGGGCGGCAAATCTATGCCGTCATCGCGGTCTTCGTCTAAATCGACACTGATTCCGCGTTGCTCGAGCTCGTCGAAAATCCAGTCGATCGCGGAAGGGTCCATGACCCCCATTTCCTGGTTGACGTCATCCAGGCTCAGCCGGCCTTGCGTGAGCCCAAGCGCAACCAAGCGGTCGGTCAGCGGACCGATATCAAATGCGCGCTCGCTCATTCCCCATGCTCCATGCTCGGTCTGCCGTACATTTCTTCCAAAGTTTCAGCCTCCTGCTTCGCTTCGTATTGTCTAAGACGTTGCCGACGCGCCTTTTCTTTCAAAAGTCTTTCTCGGGCATCGGCGATTGCGGCGGCACTTAGGGGCTCGACCGCTCCGCCGAACGGGTCTTGGCTCGCTTCTAGGGACATCAATGCGACACGCATCTCTTCGTTGAGCGCTTGGGCAATCTCGCCGCGGCCCGCCGTAGGCGGGTCAGCCGAATACGCGAGCAGGGCATCGGCAATCGACCTCCCTCCATCGCTAACGATTAAGTCGTCCTC
>JAICGT010000046.1 GCA_025922995.1 Fimbriimonadales bacterium | reverse complement strand
TCGACAAAGCTCGTTTTAGGGCGGGAACTGCAAGCGCATCAGTAATGGTCGCTCTCGGTATCGGCGCCGCCGGCTGCAGTCTCCTACAGGACGAATCAGGGGCGACAGGAAGGGTCCTGCTCATTCTGGGCATCGCGGTTGCTGCGATTGGCTTGATCATCTACGCCTCGGTTAGTGGCTTCTTCGATCGGCAGGGCAAGGGCGGCGGGGGAAGTTGTGGTGGAGGCGGCTCATGCGCGGGAAGTGCGGACTCCTCAGGCTGTGGAGGCGGCGGCTGCGGTGGAGGAGGCTGCGGTGGCGGCTGCGGGTCCTGACGGGAACTTATTATGTCGTTACGGCGTCATAACATTATCATGACACGAAAACTCGTAAAAACCGGTAACAGCTCCGCCCTGATCGTCGATAAGACGATGAAGGAACACCTCGGTGTCACGGACGAGGTCGAGGTCGCGTACGAGAAGGGTCGAATCGTGCTTCGAAGGCCGATGACGGTGAGAGAGGCGTCCGAACGTTCCGGCAAGAAGTTTCGCGAAGCATATAAGCGTCTGGCCGAATGAGCCGCGAGATCCGCCTTTTGAGTGTGGAAGAAGTTGTCGAGATTCATGCAGACGGCATCTCGGAGCACGGCGGGTCGCGTGGGGTTCGAGACATCGGTCTGATAGAGAGTGCGGTTACATCAGCACAGAACCTTATTCTTTATTCGAAGCCGGATCTGGCAGAAGTCTCTGCAGCCTACTTGTTTGCCCTATGCAAGAACCACGGTTTCGTCGATGGAAACAAGCGCGTTGCCTTGCGCGCAGCAGACGTGTTCCTTAATATTAACGGCCTAGATCTGCACATCGAAAGCTCCGAAGCACATGATCTAACCGTCTCCGTTGCCACCGGCGAATTGGGTCGTGAAGAACTGGCCGAGATCATTCGCCGGCATACGATCCCGCTCGAGCCATAGAGCTAAGGCTTCAACAGCAGCCACACGCCGAGGCCGATAAGTAGCGCCGACACGACGCGCGTGAACATCGCCTCCGGGACCTTGCGCAGCAGGCGAATTCCGATGGCGGTGCCGATGAGCACGCCCACCGTCATCGCTCCGATCGGTATGGCAATGGCCTGAAGTTCGCGCAACTGCGTAGCCACGTAGACGGGCATCCGCGCAAGGTCAACGATGACGCCGGTGGCTGTTGCCGTGGCGACAAACGCGTCCCGCGGAACCCCCAGTCCGAGCATCGCGCCTGAACGCAGCCCGCCTTGATTGCCCACCAACCCTCCAAGGAACCCCGAGACGGCGCCGGCAATCCATGCCCAAATGCCAACAAAGCGCATCTTCCTGGTGTATCCGAGCCATCCACCGAGGCCTACGAAGATCAGGAGCCCTGCCAGCACGACCTCTAAGTATCGCGATACGAGCCAAGTTTGAATCACTGCGCCTGCCAGCCCTCCCATGGCGCTCATGACGCCGAATGAGCGAAGCACGGACCTGTCGACATGCTGCCGCACGAGCCATAACCGGTAACCGGTCGCGACGAGATGCGGGATAGAGACCGCCGCGACAGCCAGCTTCGCTGGGTACCAGTAAGCCATCGCGGGCGTCAGCACGCTCCCAATGCCGAAGCCTGCAGCAGCGGCAATCGCACCGGCGACGATGGCGAGCACTCCGAGAACGGGAAGCACGAAACGAGTTTACAGGTTGGCGGCCGTCAGACCGGCGAGCTTTCAGGCTTCCGCTCAAAAAGGGCTCGGATGACCTCCTCGGCCTCGGGCTCTTCGATCGCGATGTCTTCGACCGGGTACTCGGTAAGGATTTTAGCCGCGATTTCCGTGGTTCGTTCTCGCGCGACTTCGATCGTTATGCCGGATTCCGCTTGCTCCAACACCTCGCCGAACTCGCTGAAGTCCGCTGACACCGGCGACGAGAACACAAGAACCAGCTTCTTCACCGGCCGGTACTTGCGCGTCAACTCGGTCAAAGCGCCGTCATAGATCATCGTGCCGTGGTCGATCACGATCACCCGTTCGCACAGTTCGGCGACGTCCTGCATATAGTGGCTTGTCAGCAAAACCGTCGTTTTATGGTCCCGGTTGTGCTCTCTTAAGAACTCGCGGATTCTCTTCTGCGAGATCACGTCGAGGCCTATCGTAGGCTCATCGAGGAACACAACCTTCGGGCTGTGCAGCAGCGCTGCCACCAGTTCGCACTTCATGCGCTCGCCGAGGCTGAGCCGGCGTACCTGCGTATGCAGTTTCTCGGAAAGCTGAAGTGCGTCGATCAAGTGGTCCACGCGCAATTTGAAGTCTGCCTGTGGCACGTCGTAGATCTCTTTGAGGACTTGAAACGAGTCCCACGCGGGCAGATCCCACCAGAGCTGCTGCTTATTTCCCATTACGAGCGAAATCTGCCGCTGCATTGCGGGGTTTCGCTCCCACGGCCGATAGCCGAGCACGCTCGCCTCGCCCCCCGTTGGCACGAGAATCCCGGTCAGCATCTTGAGCGTCGTGGTCTTGCCCGCGCCGTTCGGCCCTAAAAACCCCACTAGTTCCCCCTCAGCTATCGAGAATGAGACTCCTTTCACGGCCTCGATGGCTACCTTCTCTCGGCTGACTAATGCTTTCGCTGCGCCCCACATCCCTGGGATCTTCTTGCTGGTGTAGTAAGTCTTCGCGAGGCTCTCCGCCGAGACGATTGCAGGCATCGGACGGATTGTACTCGCCTGACCGAAGCAGGCCCCCGAGAAATGTTCCACGTGAAACAATCGTTTGCTTGACAGAGAGTGGCTTGCTGAACGGGCTTAGGAAAAATGCGGCCAATAAACAGAAAAGCGGTGTGCGATGAGCGCGGAGCGGTCGGTAGAGTGCGCCGTCTGCCAAAATACATGCATGTCTGAGCTTGTCATGGCGAAAAACCAGGGCCTGGTGGTGAAATCCGTCGAGCCCGGCTCGCCGGCCGAGCGGGCAGGCTTCCAGGCGGAGGACGTCGTTCGCAGCGTTAACGGCCGAAGGGTCGACGACATCGTCGACCTGCGCTACCACAGCAGCGAGGAGACCTTTGAGGTCGAGTTTGTAAGACAAGGTGTGTACCAATCGGTACAGATGGAGCGTGGGTGGGGCGAGGACCTCGGGTTCAGCTTCACGTTCGAGCTTGCCGACCAGATCCACACTTGCGACAACAAGTGCGTGTTCTGCTTTATTCACCAGATGCCGAAGGGCATGCGCAAGTCGCTGTACTTGATGGACGACGACTTCCGCCTCAGCTTCCTCCACGGCAATTATGTGACGCTTACGAACATGAGCGAAGAGGAGTTCGAGCGCACCAAGGCGCAGGGCATCTCACCGCTCTATGTCAGTGTGCACGCGACCGATCCCCGCCTCCGAGGGTTCATGCTTGGGCGGGGGGCTCCGGAGCCGATCCTGCCTCGCCTCGAGGAGCTTGCCGAGGCCGACATCGACGTGCATGCACAGGTCGTTCTGTGTCCCGGGCTGAACGACGGCAAGGCTCTGGAAAGGACGATCGAGGACCTCGCCGCCCTCCACCCGAAGGCGACCGGACGAAGGGCCGGCGTACTCAGCACCGCGATCGTGCCGGTCGGTTTGAGCAAGTACAGGCACAACCTGTATCCCCTGAAACGCATCTCGCCGGAGTACGCTGCGGGGCTGTTGGACGACATGGCGGCGCTTCACGAGAGTTACCTCGCAAGCCTCGGCACACGCTTTGCGTTCCCGAGCGACGAATGGTTTTACTACGCTGATAAACCGGTGCCGCCGAGAGCGTGGTACGAAGACTTCCCCCAGTTCGAAGATGGTATCGGCACGTTTCGACTGTTTCACGACCAAGCGGCACGCGGCTTGCGCCGCTACCGCGACGCAAGGGTGAAGCCGACCAAGCTGACGCTCGTGACGGGTGTGCTTCCGTCGCGCGTTTTGACGAAGTTTGCCCAGGACCTTTCGAGAATAGACGGTCTTACGGTCGACGTGCTGCCCGTCGTGAACGACTTCTTCGGCAATGGCATCACGGTGGCCGGGCTGATTACCTATCATGACTTACTGCGGGCCCTAAACTGTACCAAACAGTACGGAACAATCGTTATTCCTGACATTATGTTGAAAGATGGTGCGCTTTTCTTAGACAATTCCACCGTCGACGACTTGCGCGACGCGACAGGGCTCGACATTCGGGTCAGCCCCTCACGCGCAAAAGATTTTTTGAGCGGCTGGCTGCCGCAGAACGTCGACTTCGTCGCCGCTTAGATTAGGTTCTCGTTAACTACCCCTACAAACCAGTTGAGGTCGCCGTCGCCATCCGGCGCCTCGTGCCAATCGTAACAGTATCCGCCTACGAACTCCTGGTTCAAAAGCCGCTCCATCAGCTTGTATTTGGGGGAAACGACCTCCCGCAGAACCGGATAGAAGTCCGAAGGCATTGGACCAAGGAACGACTGGTAGTCCTCCGAGACATCCACCAAAGTGATCTTGGCGATGTTATATCTCCAAAGATCTCCATCTAACTTGGCCATATCTTTGCGCACCTCCGTATGCGTTCAATGACAGGACGGAGGCTCGGCGCACAGAGGCGCAGGGATTCGCAAGGAAGCGATAGAATAGAGGTGGTATGAACAAGTGGGTTTTGCTCAGCGGGCTCTGCGCAGCCGGCGCACTGACGGCCGGCATGACAATGGGAGGCGGCTCGGCTAGGGATTTGGCGGGGGTAGCTTTTGCCGATAAGATTGCGCCGATCGTGTACGAGAAGTGCACCCCTTGCCACCGCCCGGGTCAAGTCGCCCCTTTCAGCTTGATGAACTACGAAGACGCCAAGCGGCGGTCAGGAACGATCGCACGCGTCGTTGAGAAGAGGTTCATGCCTCCCTGGAAGGCGGTCTCGGGATACGGAAGCTTCAAGCACGAGAACCGTCTTACAGACGAGCAGGTCGCTCTCTTCAAGGCTTGGCACGAGGCCGGAGCGCCGAGGGGCGAGCCCAGCACGGAGCCGAAGCCGCCCGTTTTCTCGACGGAATGGGCGCTCGGGCAGCCTGACCTCATCGTTTCTGCCGACAAGGAGTTCAAGCTTGGGGCAGAGGGCGAAGACGTTTACCGTAACTTTGTCATCAAAACCGACTATAAGGAGTCGAAGTGGATCCGGGCGATAGACGTCGCGCCGGGCAACCGGAAGATCGTGCATCACGTCATCGCGTTCTTAGACAGCGGAGGCCGAGCGCTGAATCTTGAAAAATCTACCAAAGACGGCCAGCCGGGGTACAGCACTTCGGGCGGCGGCGTGGGCTTTTTGCCGGACGGCGCGCTCGGTGGATGGGCGCCGGGGTTGCAGCCTTTTGAGACACCGAAAGGCACGGCCTTCGAATTAAAGCCGGGTACAACAATTGTGCTTCAGGTTCACTATCACAAGAGCGGCAAAGAAGAAACCGACAAAACAAAGCTTGCTATTTATTTGGCAAAAGAAAAGGTTGAAAAAGAAATGCGCCTTGCCTGGATTGCGAATCCTTTCTTCCGACTTAAAGCGGGCAACGCATCTCAATCGGTCAATATGGCTTACACCGTCCAGGCAGACGTAACCGCTTATGGCGCGATGCCGCACATGCATTTGCTCGGTAAGTCGATGAAAGCGTGGGTTGAGCTGCCGGACGGGAAGGAAGTGCCGCTCGTTGCGATAGACCAATGGGATTTTAATTGGCAGTTGACTTACGAGTTTGCAAAACCCTTGAAAATACCGGCCGGGTCGACGGTTCGTGCGACAGCAGTTTATGATAACTCGGCGAATAACCCAAATAATCCGAACAAGCCGCCAAAGGATGTGCGATGGGGAGAGCAAACGACCGATGAGATGGCGTTGCTGATCGTCTCGTTTACGCGCGATACCAATTAAGGCTCCGGAGTTAATTGATTCCGCGCTGTCCCGGCTAGCCGAGATGCCCGGATTCGTCGAGCGCAGTAACCAGAGGCAACTCGCGCTGCTTATCTCCGACTGCATCGCCGGAAGCCACAACGGCGTTTTTGAAGCGCCCACGGGACTAGGCAAGTCGCTGGCAGCCCTGATTCCCGCGCTTGCGCATTCGATTGCGGAGGACAAGCGCGTTGTCATCGCAACATACACAAACGTCCTCGCGGAACAGTATTTAAGGAAAGACCTGCCGCTCGCACTGAGCCTATTCGACGAGGAAAATCGTCCTGCGACAGCATTTCTAATCGGCAGACAGCGGTACGCGTGCGTCGCGGAAATTGAAGCCCACGCTCCCGACATGAAGCGCGATTTTCTGCCACGAGCAAGTATCGGCATTGAGTCGGAATTTCGCGAGATAACGCGCTTAAGGGGCAAAGAAGCACTGTCTAAGTGGCGTCAAATGGCCGTTCCACAAGTCTGCCCTGCGCGCATGTGCGACTTCTACGGCCCGTGTCTGTACTACCGCGCAAGGCGCGCCGCAGCAAAGGCGGGGGTCGTGGTCACCAATCATAGCGTTGTGCTGATGGACGCCCTGCAGGGCGACCAGGGCACGAGCCCGATCCTGGGAAGTTACGACTTTCTGATCGTCGACGAAGCCCATGACTTACCTCAAGCCGCCCTTGCTGCATTCGAATTCACTCTGGACGAGCGTGCGCTTTCACAGGCAGCATCGATCGCCACCGGACTCGAGCGCGTGCTGCGTTTGCGAGCTGCAGAGAAGAAAATGGATCGAGAGTTCGCGGATGAATTCGGAGGATTTAGGAAGCTGATCGACGCCGCAAAATTCGAACTATCGTCGCTTGTGACATTTGCTCCGAGGTCCGGGATCCTAGCAACTGCACCGGAAGAGGTTGCAAGTTTCCCGACTGTCGCCGCGAAGATTTCCGAACCCATGCGGGAACGCGTATTTCCGCTAGCCGGGCGCATTCTTGACGGGTGCAAGAACCTCGATGCTCTGGTGAGACGTGTTCTAAAGAAAGTCGACGAAGACGACATTTCGACGTTGCAGGAAAGCGTTTTGGCGTATCGGCAGTTCTTGGCAGAATTCGCTCTCGAATGCAAGTCTCTGTCGAACCCGCCTGGCAATTCGGTGAGCTATATCGAGTCCGGGTTTGCGGGCGTCGCTGCGAAGAAAGCGATGGTCGGAGCCGCAGCGAAATTGGCTGAAGAGCTCTGGTCCAAGGCACCCGCAGTTTGCCTGTCCGCAACGCTAGCTATCGATGGAGAGTTCGATTTCTTCCAAGAACTCACCGGCGTAAAGCCGAAATTCAGCGAAGTGCTGCCGAGCCCATTCGATTTCGAACATCAGGCAGCCATCTATTTGCCAAAAGACGGCGCAATTCCAGATCCGGTGGCAGTCCGAAGGGAAGGCGCTGAAGACCTTTATTACGCGGCCTTGGCAAGCGAATTGCAGGCGATTATCCGTGCGCTTGGTGGGCGCACGTTGGCGTTGTTTCATAGCCGGGCAGAGATGGAGGGAGTGCTGGAGAAAATAGACTTGCCTGACGACTTGCCCGTTTACGCGCAGCGCAAATCCGGCGTTGGCTCCGTAGGAGAGGCGTTCCGAAAAAACGTTCGGGCGTCTCTGTTCGCTCTGCGATCCTTTTGGACGGGATTCGACGCGCCGGGGGAGACGCTGACATGCGTTGCGCTCACCCGAATCCCGTTCGAGGTTCCGGTCGATCCGCCGTCGGTCGTGCGTCAAGCGTCGATGACCATCGCGGGCAAGGACCCCTTTCGCGATTACTCGCTGGCAATGGCGAAAATGCTGATGCGGCAGGGTGCGGGACGCCTGATCCGAAACGATACGGATAAGGGCATTATTGCGATCCTCGACCCGCGGGTTCGAACAAAGAACTACGGCGAGGTGATTCTGC
>JAICGT010000045.1 GCA_025922995.1 Fimbriimonadales bacterium | reverse complement strand
GTCAGCCGTGGCAGGCGACCGGCATTTCTGCGGTCGCGAAAGATAAAGACGGAATCGTCGAGACGACGGTCGGCAAAGCCCAGCCGCCCTTCGGCAAGGCGCTGGATTTTACACCGCGAGACATTTTATCGGCATCGATTTCCGATAACGATGCCTTTTCGATGAAAGACATTCAAAAGGAAATCGAGAAACTCGAAAACAAGCCTAATAAGGACGAAGGCGAGATTCGCGAAATGAGGGATAAAAGAGTTGGATATTGGACAAAAATCACGCTCCCACTTAGCAGTATCGTTTTCGCGCTCGTCGGCGCCCCGGTCAGCATTCGCCGAGTCCGGCAAAGTGTCGGAATCGGAGTCGGAATAAGCATCGCAATTATTTTCGCGTACTATCTTTTGCACAACTATATGACCGTGCTCGCCAAAGGCGGCGCGACCAACGCGGCATTTTCTGCCTTCGTGCCGGTTGTCGTCGGCCTCATTGCGGCGGTACTGCTCCTCATCCAAAAGAACAGATGAGAAAATCATGACATCTCCACAAATACTCTTGCTTTTCATCGCCATGGGTGGGCTGATCGCCTACCTCGGCGACTGGTTGGGCCGAAAGATGGGGAAGAAGCGCCTGCGAATAGGAAAGCTTCGTCCCAGGCATACCGCCACCTTCTTCACGGTTCTCATGGGAATGCTGATTCCTTTAGCGACAACCTTCGGGATCGTCACGCAAAGCGCCGCAGTGCGCGAATGGATTGTGCGAGGACCGGAACTAGCGCGCGAAAGAGACCGCATGGAAACGGAAATCGAGGAAAACCAAATCGCGCTTGCGAAGCTGGAGAATGATGCGGAGGCGAGTACGGCCCAGTTAGCTAAGGTCGAGGAAATGAGGAATACCGCAGCGGAGGCAAGAGATCGAGCTGTTCGAGAGAGGAACGAAGAGCGGGGTCGGCTCGAAGCCGCCCGAGCGGAGATCTCGGCTGCCGAACGTCGAGAAAGACAGATTAAAGCAAGAGTCGAGTCCCTTCGAGAAAACGAACGCGTACTTTCCGCAAGTGTAACGGACTTGCGAAGGGAATTGAAAGCCAGCGAAGAGAACCTCGTATCGTCTCGGAGAGAAGCCACGCGCCTTTACAACGAGACCGAGGGACTCAAGCAGAATTCGGTCGACCTGACGCAGCAAATACAGGGCCTTGAAGCCGAGAGGAATGCCCTGATCGCTCGGGCGGACCAGGCAAGACGCGAAGCGCAAAGTGCCGAGGCGGAAGTACAAAGGCTCTTTGATACAATGCTCGATCTTCGTGGGACGATCGATACTCTCGAAGGAACGCTCGCCGGAGCGGCAGAGGGCATCGAAGCCGTACGTACGAGCAGCGTTATCTACAGAAAGGACGAGGAGCTTTCGCGATTGGCAATACCAGCCGGGTTAACGCGTGAACAGGCTCGGGAAAAAGTCGATGAGGTTACAAAGATTGCCGACATCGCAGCTAAAGAGCGCGGTGTTCGACCCGACGAAGACGGCAAGGCTGCAGCTCTCGGCGACAGGATGAGGCGCCTGCCGGACGGCAGCGTGATGATGATTACCGTCGAAGATCAAAAAACCGCGTTCGTGAATGAAATCGCCGGAAACAATCAGGAGTTGGTGCTCATTGTAACGTCGTTTTACAATTACTTTAGTCGCGATGACATGTTCGTACCCTTGAACCTAAACATCTATCCAAACCACCTGGTTTTCAGCGAAGGAGAGCGCGTCGCGGAAACGGTTATCGATGGTTCGATGGACGAAGAAGAGATACTCAATGCCATTATTCTCTTCCTGAGAACAAAAGTGCGATCGAGCGCAGAGGATTCGGGAATGATTCCGGTGCAGGGCCAGGACGTTTCTATTGGGGAGATAACCTACAGCCAGATGATCGACCTGGTTCGTAGGATCAAGCAGCGAGCGGGGCCGGCGAAAGTCGTTGCGGAGGCATCGCGCGCGACCAAGTCTTCCGAGTCGCTGCTTTTGCGTTTCAAGGTACAGAACCCTTGAGGCGCATCCTCGCCGTCGACCCCGGTAGCGCAAAATGCGGGATTGCCGTTGTCGAGGGCGGAGCGGAGAGCAGTTCGATCCTTTATCGGTCGGTCGTTGTAACCGATGCTTTGATTGAAGCGCTTAGGTCTGCGGACGCAGATTTCAAGCCTGACCTCGTCGTAGTCGGAAACGGCACACGGTCGACGCAAACGCAAACTACGATCCGTGAAGCGCTGCCGGGAAAGTCACTGCTGGTGATGGATGAGCAAGACACGACGATTCGCGCGCGCGAACGGTATTGGGTCGAGACGCCGCGGCGTGGCTGGCGCAGGTTTCTGCCAAGTTCGATGCAGGTTCCTCCGGTGCCGATCGACGACTTCGTTGCCGTCATCCTTGCCGAGCGCGTGCTCAGCGTCGACGGCTAGCTTCTTCGACAAACGCTGCGAACAATCGTTTAGATTGCTCGGATTCGAGCGTTCTTTCAGGATGCCATTGAACGCCGATCGCCCACCGGTCGCTCCGTTCGATGGCTTCGATTGTGCCATCCTCGGCTCGCGCGCACACCGCCCATCCCTGGCCCGTAACGTCGATTGCTTGGTGGTGGAAACACGCAACTTCGAAGGGCTCCGATCCTACGATGGTCGCCAATTTCCCGGACGCCGTGACCATCGACTTTCCTTCCGTGTGATGGTCATTGCCGAGCACGTCCGGCAAGTGCTGATTAATGCTGCCTCCATATGCAACATTCAGGAACTGCGAGCCGAAACAAATACCTAAGATCGGCTTATTCGTAGGAAAGAAAGCCGATAAAAGGCTTTTCTCTAAAGGAAATCTAAGTGGATGCGCAAGCTTCGCGGATGCGTGAGTCGGTTGATTAAACAGCTCACCAGGGAGGTCATCTCCGCCGGTGATAAGCCAGCCGTCGGATATCTCGAGCAGTTCGCCGGCGTCCGCAAACGGAGATGCCACGATGGGTTGCCCACCCGCCTCGGCGATCACTCGCTGGTATTCGAGAGTAAGCATAGTCCGGTCTCGCGCACTTTCGCCCGGCCGCGTAAAATCAGGAGATATTAGGATTCTTGGCCGGGCCATTTCTACACGGCACGCTCGAGCCCGAAAATCTCAGTCGACACTCCGTCGGAATAGTGGAGGATCGGGTCGCCGACGACGTCGAACCCCAGCGCCGTCGTGAGACTTTGGTCGATCTCCACTGAGTCGACCCTGCGCAGGGGGTAGGGGGTGTGGCGTACCTGCAAGGTCAGCAACTCGTTTCGACATTCCGTAAAAAGGCGATAGCGCTCGATCAAAAAGTTGTCGAGGGTCCCCGGCGCCGCGAGCCACGTGTCCCCGGAAACTCCCGCGGTTGCCTCGACTCTGGCCGGTCGTTGTCCGGTCAATCTGTCGCCGGAATAATGCACTGTTCCGCCTGAGTTTCTCATGTCCATTCTCGCGTGGTGGTAGGGCAGCTTGAACAAACTCCGCGCGAGAGCCGCGCCGAGGCTGTTCGCTGCATCGAGGCTGAAAAACCACACCCCGCCTCGGTCCGCGTGACGTACATACGTCCGCACATTGAACTCATGAAATGACGATATCCAGGGCAGGGGCGGCACAAGCCGAGGACGGATTCCGGACATCGTGAAAAGCACCAAACCCAAATACGCCTTGCCCTCGAAGGTATCGACTTCGAGGTCGTCATGGATGTGCGGTCGCAACGCGTCCGGATCGATTGGCCAATGGAGAAACAGCAGGTGATGCCATCGCTGATACATCACCACGCAATTTCTCAATCGGTCCAAACCTCTTTCGTATAAAGGAATCGGGCGAACTTGTCTCGATTGCCGGCAACGATGTAGTATGCCGCGTCGACTAGGGCCTTGAACGGCTGCCATCCCATAATGCCGCTCAATGGTTTTTGGAAGGCGCGCCGCAAGTAAACGAAGGCGTCGCCTCCGCGGTAGACGTTGCCCGCTTCATCGACCACATGCATAGACTTTTCCATGTGCTTTTTCAGCTGCGGGGTGACCGGCGGGTCGGGTGCAGTTTGGTAGGGCACGACCGTGAAGCGTCCCTTCGTGTCCATGCGCCTGACCCAGGCGCCGAAACGCTTTCAGAGGCCGCATTCGCCGTCGATGATGACCCAAGCATTCCTTGCCATGGTTGTAGTTTACAATTTTCGAGCCGACGCGCTATACTGTACGTACGTCTACCTTGTAGGCGAAGGAGAAGAACATGAGATTGCAAGATTACTTGATTGACGTCACGAAATCGGCAGCGGCGGAAGCGTTCAAGTACGCCAAGGCGATGCCGGCCGATAAGGTCGATTGGAGACCGCTCGACGAAGGCCGCAGCACGCTCGACATCTGCCGTGAAATGGCGATGTGTCCGAAGTGGGCCGAAGACATCATCGGTGGAGCGGAGATGCCTGAGTGGAACGAGGAGACGATGGCGGCGGTGAAAGCCGAGCAGGAGCAATGGAAGACAGTTGAAGACTGCGAAGCGGAATGCAACAGGCGGATGGAATCGCTCTGTGAAATGTATCGCAACATGCCGGACGAGCGGTTGAAGGAGACCAAGTGGCTGCCTTACGACGGTGGCCGCGATTTCACGATGCCGGAGATGATGGAATATCCGCGCTGGAACTTCAACTATCACCTCGGGCAGATCGCCTACGTGCAGACATTGTACGGCGATCGCGAAATGCACTAGGTCATTTCATTTAGTTTTAGGATCGTATTCCAGTTGCGCGCGGTACCCTCGGTTCTGAGGGTGCGCTCGATGACGCTGCCGGTGAGCTTCGACCGTCCGATGCCGTTCGGATAGTAGATGTAAAGGTGCTTGCCGGCAGCTACTATTTTTTCCGGTCCATTTTTTGTTATCGTGCCGTCCGGTTTTTCTTTTAGGAACATCACAACAAGCCTGCCTGGGTCGGAAACGGATTCGGATTTAAAAGGGTTGCGATCGATCACGTTTTGCAATTCTTTGGCTGTTCTTGTGATGACGGTCGCCTTGACCAATTTCGCGACAGCGGTTTCGAGGAGTTTCTCCAAGTGTTCGCCCTTTTCCTCGGACTCGAGCACGACGTTCCCCGATTGTAAAAGCGTGCGCACGTTTTTCATGCCGGCGTCTTCGAGCGCCTCACGCAGATCCGCCATCGAGAGGCGGTTGCGACCGCCTACGTTAACGGCTCGCAGGAGCACAATGGTGCTGGCCATGAATGGGTGGTGGGCGGTACTGGACTTGAACCAGTGACCCCTTCGGTGTGAACGAAGTGCTCTACCACTGAGCTAACCGCCCTAAGAGATTAGGAGTATACACGTTGAAGATAGTATACTGGTGTCTACTTATGGGCGTTGTGGCGTTCGTCTCGTTCGCCGGGTTCTACACGGCTGCGCTAGCTCGAAAAGAGCCGAGCGTGGGCGCGCTTGCGGTGCTTCACAAACGCAGCGTGTTGGACTCGAACGCGGCGGCGAGGGCTATGGGCATCGTGCCGGGAATCGCTGCCTCAGAGGCACGCTACGCTGCACGAAGCGGCGTGGTCCGGTTCGTAGACTATCGCGAGGAAGACTATGCCGATTCAGCCAGGCGATGGCTCGACGTATGTACAGAGTACACGAGCGTAATCGAGCCCGTTCAGCCGCACTGCGCTTACTTGGATTTAACGGCGCTGCCCGCTCCGCATGAAGTTGCCGATCCGATGGCGGCAGATCTATATCAGGCGGTACGCCTGTGCCCGAAAATCGGCGCGGCTTCGAGCAAGCTGATTGCGCGCATTGCAGGCAGGGCGTTGCGGCCGGGGCAAGACGCTGCCTTTTTATCTGCCTTGCCGATCGAAGCGCTTTGGCCCGTCGCGCTGGAGCATCGCAAGAGGCTGCGATTTTTAGGATATCGCACGATTGGCGAAGTCGCTGCGCTGCCATCGAGCTTGCTCAAGAAACAGTTCGGGGAACAGGGATTGACGATTCTACGATGGGCAATGGGCATAGACCCTTCGCAGGTGCCCGCGCTTTACCCTCCTGAACAAATATCGGCAAAGTTCTATTTTCCCCAGCCGGCACGAAACGATTTTGAGATTGAAGTTGCGCTGAAACATCTCGCTGAGGATTTGTGCGGCAAATTAGCTGCTCGCGATGCTCAAACACGCAAGGTCTCCTTGAAAGTTGCTTTCGAGGATAGGGAGGAGCACGCGGAGAGGTTATTCAATCAACCGATGCGAAGTGTTGGCGCACTATTAACCGGAATACGCCTTACCCTTCGTCAAGTTTCTCTTAAATACGAAGTGACAGCTCTCTACGTGCAATTGGTCCAAGAACCTGCCAGCGATACGCAGTATGCGATGGAAATCGACAAATCCAAAACCGACGCATCTCCGGCCGTGGCACGCCTTCAAGAGACGTTTGGCACGGAAGCGATTTACGCGGCAAGCGAAGTCGTTACGCCTCGACGCAGGCTGCTGCTACGAGCCTACGAAGGTGAACTCTAATGGAAATTTTGGCGAGGTGGCGAGAATCCGGCAGGTGGTGGGAACAAGAGATGGAAGAGGAATGGGTGCGCTTCCTCGACAAAAACGGAATTCTACGCGAAAAGCATTTTCCTTGCGACCTGGGCAACCCGAGCGAACTGCCGCAAAAACAAGCCCGACAGCAAGAAATTGCACACACGATCGATTACGACGTCGCACGTCTGGAAGCGAGAGGCGCGTTGCGAGATGTAAGCCACATTGCAGAAAAGCGGGTGCGCGCCTTGCCGGTATCGGCGTTACACTGCTTGTCAGCACTGTCCTATGGGCGAAGCACCATGATGCCCGAGCATTTAGCGGCTTATGCAAAGCTGCGCGGATACAGCGCGGCAGCAATTACGGATCGCTTCTCTCTTACTGGAGTTGTCGACTTTTGCGGGACAGCCGCGAAGATGGGCGTCAAGCCGATTGTCGGAGCTACATTGGAAATTGCAGGTGGCGGAGAGATCGTTGTGATATCAAAGAGCAAGCAGGGATATGCAGCCCTGTCGCGCCTGATTACGCACTGCCATTTAACTCAGCCGCGCCAATTTCCCCTCTTCGATATCGACGCTTTCGACGGCAGCACAGAAGATTTAGTTTGTTTAACAGGCGGCTACTCAGGACCTGTAGATCGAGCGCTGATTAAGAAGGCTGATCCGACGCATGAGTTACAGCGTTTAATGCGAGTCTTCCCCGAGGTCTACATCGAGTTGGAGTACAGTGCAGCGCCATGGTCATTGTCGCTTGATCGTGCGTTACGGCATCTTGCGCAAGAGTGTGGCTTGCCGGTCGTTGCCGCGGGTCCGGTGACTCATGCAACGCGAAAAGACTTTCCCGCTCAAGACGCGTTGGTTTGCGCCGAAACGCTTTGCACGGTAGAAGAAATCGTCGGCAGAAAAGAAACAACTGACTCCACTCCGATACGTTGGATCAATTCAGAGCGCTACTTTCGTTCAGCAAAAGCTATGTACGCGCATTTCGGACACGAAGCCGTCGCAAACTCCTGGACATTAGCAAACCAGTGTACAGAGAACCCGCTGCCGGAGCAGCCGCTGTTTCCTTCATTTGACGATAATCCCGAAAGCACGCTTCGCGAAATAGTCATACGTGAAGCACAAAAGAAATACAAAGAGATTAATGCAGAACATAAATATCGCATCAGTGGTGAGTTAGACCGAATTTGCAGGCTAGGATTCGCAAGTCACTTTTTGGCGATCTGGGAGGCATGTGATTGGGCGCGTAGCGAAGGAATCCTATTCAGCGCGCGCGGCTCGGCAGTAGATAGCGCTATCTCCTACTGCTTGGGCTTATCGAGAATAGACGCCATCGAGCATAACCTGCATTTCGATCGTTTCCTCCCGGCAGACGGCAGCAAGAAGCCGGACATTG
>JAICGT010000044.1 GCA_025922995.1 Fimbriimonadales bacterium | reverse complement strand
TGCCAACTCGGATGAAGACACTCGCAAGATGTACGAGGCTTTCGGCATCAAGAAAGCCGGCTGGGCTGCGTTCGGCGCCACGGTGAAAGCCGAGGGCATTCAGCTGGACATGTTCCAGGACATGAAGGACGGCGGTCGCATCGCAGATGCCTATGAGGCGATCGGCGAACTGAAGTTCGACAGCGCTGAAAGGCTGCCCGCGGGCGCGATCGGCGTTGCCGGAGTGAGTGGCCTGGGCACGATGCTAGAGACTTTCGTCGAATCGATGAAAGCCAGCGAGCTGAGCGCCGACGTCGACGAGGGCATGGCGAAAATGGAAAAGGACACCGGGCTGTCTTTCGAGAACGACGTGTTGCCCGCGCTTGCCGGCGAAACCTATGCGGCGATTTACCCACCGAAGAACGAGGGCGATGAGCCGACGTTCGTGCTGATGTTCGACGAGCAGAACGGAGCGACGCCTGAATCCGCTGCGCGGAAGCTGATGGCGAAAGCCGGCGAGTTCACGACAAGCAAACTGGGCGAAGCCGAAGTGTTCACGTCGAAAGAGGGCACCGATGACCCGGTCATCGCGATTCTTCCCGATCAGGTCGTCCTGACCAACGACCCGTCGTTGGTTGCCACGCAAACCGGCGACTCGCTAACGGCGAACGGCGGCTTGGCCGCGTTCGACGACGGCGAGCCCGCGCAGTTCCGCGTGCAGATCGACATGAAAAAGCTGTTCGACATGATTCGCGAGTTCAGCGGGGACGACATGCCTCCGTTGGAGCAAGCGCTGTCTCAGCAGACGCTGGATTGCAGTTGGACGATCGCAGACGGCGTAGCACGAGGCCGAGCTTTGATTCCCTTCAAGGTGCCTGAGCTTATTCGCATCATCGCCAAGGAAGCTCCGAAGGCGAAAGATGCTTCGGAAGCCCCGCTCGGCGAACCCATGGACGACCTTGGGATGAGCGAGAAAAGCGTCAGCGAGCTCGAAGAGGATGCGAACCTCATCGGCAAGGCGTTGCTCATGTACGCCGGCGACAACGGCGACAAGTTCCCGGAGTACAAGGAGTTCCTGGATGGGGCGATCGACAAGTATCTGCCCGACAAGACTGTCCGCGAGAACTTCATGTACATGCCGCCGATGGACGGCGTACAAGCCTTTAAGAACGAGGTCGGTTTCTTCATAGCGCCCGAGGGCCGGATCGTCGTGTACCAAGACGGCCGCGTGGTACACGAGAAGTACGAAGAATAGAGGTTCCACTAAATCAATGCGTAGCGGGAACTTTTGTATGAAAGGTGGCGTCTTGCCGAATATGGGACTTAGGGGATTCGTCGTTCTGACCGGCTTGGCGATCTTGTTTGCTAGTGCTCTAGCGGGCAAGCCCCCCCCCGTACGGCATCGTTCTAATCGATTACTTGGAATCTGAGCCGCTTACAGATGCGGATATATTCCCGGACATACATCCCGCTATTGAGATTACGGCAAACGGGCCAGGTGTTGGAGCCACTGTTTGGCCGCGCAGCACAAGCGCGCGAACGGTGAGGATTCGGTTCTTGAATCCTATGTCTGCCCATTCAGCAACGCTGACAATTGTGGGCGCATCGTATAACACGGCTCTTGGCTCAACCTCGCTATCGATCTCGCCCTCATCAAGCCAGCTTAGTTTCCCGAGTTTCGGCGAGGCTGAGAAGACACTGACAATAACCGGGTTACCAAACTACGTGGCAAAAGGCAGTCTTGGAATTGATTTTACGTTGATCGGTAATGGAGGCGGCACCTCGTTGTATGCAGGAGTTGGAACCATCCTATACCTGACCGATGCGTCACCCATGGGAATTCAGAATCCTGTTTGGCGCGATGTACTTGACGACGCTTGCGAATGGGCCATAGGCGAGGCTGGAGCGGAAGACTGCCGACTGGCGTCGACGGCGGGTCTCCACAATAGTTACTCATTCTACTACGAATCAGCGCAGCCAATTTACACGGTTCCGTCGCCCGACGGATGGCCCGTCCAGTATTACAGACTGCAACACTTGTTTGAAGCGCGATCCACATATCCGTACCAGACGAATGCCGATTGTTCGGATATCAACAACTACCTAATGATCACATTCAATGCATTGGGGATTTCTGGGGCGCCGCGTCGACATTTCAGGTCAGACGCGGGCCCATTTCAGACGCATCTCGTCAAAGGTTTAGGGCACATCGGATTGATGAACTTCATGTTCAATTATCACCAGACAGGCGGAAGCAGCTTGAACGTTTATGACGCTGCTGCTGCTCATACGCTCGACTTGAGTGGCAGCGCATACAACGCTGCGCCTGCCGGTTGGCCCGAAGCCGGCTATTGGCAAACAGACCACCCCAACCCTCCCCCAGGAGGTAGCAATTTCCTTGGGTTAGTGTGGCGCCCTAAGGGAAGCGTCCTGCCAGAAGGCGAACAGGTTAGCCGCGTGACATTCCCAATTTCCCTCGTCGGTTATGTAGTGGAAAACTGACGCAGACTTCGATTGTAAAAGGAAAACTTCATGATACTAATCGCATTACTCACACTCGGTCTTCCCCAGCAGCAGGCGCAAGCTCAATTGACCGTGAGAGATGAATTGTCGTCCGTGTCCACCTATTCGCTTAGAGGTGCGGGTGGTCGTGAAGGAAACGGCACTTTCAGCGTAAACGGTCGCGCCATTCGAGAGTCCGACGGCGCTTCAATGGCCGTCGATGTGCGCAGGATTCGAGACGGTGCCGATCCGGCAGTGCACTGGGTCGGAAGTGGTCCAGCGGCCGTATCCGCGGAACCAAGTGTCGGATTCAGCGGCCTTCCCCTGGGAACCGACTGTAGGCGAAATTCCAGTACCGGCGCAATTGGAATCGACACCTACGATGGGATTATCTTTGTAGATGTTACAGTTAGCTACCGTGGTCGGCCCACTGGCGGCGAGCCTGAGTGGATTCGCACAGACCCCAGCGGAGACTTGCTCCGGTGCGAGGGAGTTGCCAGGCGGCTACTGGCAAGACTCAGGGGCGAAAGAGCGATTGGAGCCCCGAATTTAACTGTCGGCGGTTCGCCGGTTGGATCGGTAACGGGACCCAGAGGAGAGCGCTTGGTGGATCTAACTCGCTACTGCCAAGCATATAACCTGCAACTGAGCACAAACCAAGTTCTCGGAACCGCCAGCTTTACGGCAGGCGGAGAACAGGTAATCATTCCGCTGGCTGCAAAGAGTATCAAAGACGGTGCACGCTGGATCGACACCACCGACATCAGTTTAATCAAGGAAGGCAAGTGGTTCGTGTCATATGCAGCACTGGAAGAGGCTCGTAGGCACTAACAACACTCTCGGCAGACGCAAAACAACTAGTGAGGCTACGCCTCGGCCGGAGTCTCTTCGGTCTCTTTCTTTGCCGCCGGTTTCTTGGCCGCGGGCTTCTTGGCTGCCGGTTTCTTGGCTGCGGGCTTCTTCTCGGCCGTCTTCTTCGCTGCGGGCTTGGTTTCAGGCTTTTCGGACTTCGCCGCCGGCTTCGGCTTCTTGGCTCCGCCCTTGGCCTCCTTGATGGCAAGTTTGATCGCTTGCTCCTTTCGATGGCGGCGTCGGCGTAGCTCCTTGTTTTTGATGCGCATTGGAGCGGCGAGTATACCGGATGTGCCATAATTTCCCGTTGCCGCGCCTCTGCGGCACGAGGTTAATAACCTTGGCCAAGTCCACCACTAAGAATTCTTCGAATGACCTTGCGCGTGCCTACGCCGATCGGCTCGTGCTCTCCGGAATTACACGAGTCGAGTCCACGCTCCGCTTGGGCGACCTCGCCGCGCAGATCGCATCGCACGGCATAAGCCTCGGCGGGCTACGATCACTGCTCGCAACCAACGCCGACCGCTTCACCTATAGCGACCGCCGGTGGATGCCGACGGCGCGGGTGATAGCAGGCGAGGGCCCCGTCAACGAGTTCATCCGGCAGACGCTGGAAAACTTCGGCGCGCCGATGCCGACTTCAGACCTCATCGCCGAGTTGGTTCAGGCCCGCGGCTTGAACGCCGACGACCTCGCGCTCAGGCTGCCACAGATGCTCGAAGCCGACCCTGCCCTGTTCATCACCCCAAGTGGCTTGGCGGGATTGACCAGATGGATTTTCACCTACGAAGGCGGGAACGAGCTTGGCGCCCTTGTCGTGAACCGGCTGACGCAAGCCGACGTCGACGCCGCGAAGGGCCTCGCGAAACTCGACTACAAGAACCCCGAGAAGGCGGCAAAAGCCGCCCTCGCCAATCCGCCCGTTTCTCTGCTCGCTTTCGGCTACTACGCATGGAAGGCCCTCGATCTGGACGACGACTATGCCCGCAGCCGATACAAACCGACGGTCATCGCCGACGCCCTGCTTTCGCAGAAAGGCTTTGTTTACGGAGCCGACGGCAAGATGTACCAGGAGGTCGAGGCGCCGAAATGGCTTAAGACCGCGCTGAAAGAGGCGGACAAAGCACAGCCTTCCGTCGAAATCGAAGAGGCTGCGCCGTTGGACTTCGGCCCTGCCGAGATCGAGGCGCTTCTCAAGAAGATCGGCAAGTCGAAGGAATCCCTGTCGGTCGCTAAATACCTCGAAGACAAATACGAGCTAACCTCGGCGGACCGCACGTATCCCGAAGATCTCGCGAACGCCATTGCGGCGCTCGACGCGACCGGCGAGGCCTGGTACGTCGGTGGAGACCGGTTCCGAGCACCGGACAGCGCGCCGGAGTTCATTTACTCGGTGCCGGAATTCTTCCAGTACAACGAATACAACTTCGAGGATGCCGATGGCCAGCCGATCGACCTCGAGCTATCCGACGACGGCTTCAGCAGCGCGCTCCGCAAAGAGATGGCGCTTCCGCTGGCGCAGGACGTTTTGGACGAAGACCCGCAGCCGAAATCGAAAAAACAGCCCGACAGCGTCCGCCTGGTCCTGAAATCGCTGCACCGCGAGATCGGCACCTTCCCGCTCATCCAGTTTCCGCTCGGATGGTTCGATCCGACGCCCGAAGTGCAGGAGATCGTGCTGCGAGACCCCAGCGGCCGCGAGCTTGCGGTTTGGCTAAACCACGAGACGCGGCTGATGTACAACCTGCTGGACTGGTGGTTCGAGCAGCCTATCGAGAGCGGCGCGGTGTTCACGCTGACCAAGACTGCCGAACCGAACGTTTACGACTTTGCCTGGGAGGAAGAGGCCGATCCGCTGCTGTTCATCGAGAGCGAGCGCATGGAAGAGCTTCGCAACCTTGCCACGAACGCCGACGACCTATCGACCTACGAGATCATCATCGAAGTGCTGACGAGGCACAACAAGGGCGCCGACTACCTCACGATTCTTGCCGAGACGAACGTCGTCCGGCGAGTGACGCGGCGGCTTGTCGCTTCGATCCTGACCGGGTACCACGCCTTCAACCAGCGGCAGGGTTCGCCGGTGTGGCACTTCGACCCGAAGAAGGTCGAGCAGGGCTTCGACAAAGCCAAGAGGAAGTTTGTTCGCGCGTAGAGCCGCGAATCTGTCACAATAGCCGAGCCAAAAGTTATGCCGAACATTAAATCGATGAAGAAGGACCTGAAGCGGAATGCTAAGAAGCACGACCGCAACACGGCCACGAAAACCGCTTTGAAGACTTACATTAAGAGGGCGCGCCTCGCCACCGGCACCGAAGAGTCCGCCGAGGCTGTTCGCATGGCGGTTAAGAAGCTCGATAAGGCCGCCGAGCGTGGGATCATCCATAAGAATCAAGCCGCGCGCCGCAAGTCGCGTGTCATGAAAGCCGCCGCAAAAGCCGCTAAAGCGTAGCGTTTCCGTTTTTTATCTTCAACCACCCTCCCGTGGTTGTAACGCGCTCCCGATCCTCGCCCCCAAAATACGCGCTACTTAACCAATCCATATCGAATGTGGTTTACTTTCGGGCCACTTCCTGCCCTATAGGGGTGGATGAAGAATTTTCTGAAGAAACTGGCGGATGCCGGGTGGCGGCCGCACACCGGGCAGTCGGCGTATCTGAATTCGACGGCCAGATTCCGCGTGCTTGCTTGCGGCCGCAGATGGGGAAAGACCGACGCGGCGGCGGCTGAGATTGCCGGGCGGATTGTAACCCGCGAGAGCGGAAAGCAAATCGCCATCGCGCCGACACTCGCGCAGGCGTATCTCGTTTTCGACCGAGTCAAGTGGATGCTGGGCGCGGCAGGCGTGATCTGCGTCGCGAGCGTTTCGCCGTATCCCTCGCTAAGAGTATCCGTGCCGGGCACGCAGCAGGTCGTGCATATCTTGGATGCGCGGTCGGGGCACACGGCCAAGAATTTGCGCGGCCAGGGCGCCGATCACATTCTGATGGACGAGGCTGCGTATATGCCCGAATCGCTGATTACAGAAACCGTGATGCCGATGCTCGCCGCGAGCGGCGGGCGCATGACGCTGATTTCGACACCGTTCGGAAGAAATCACTTTTATAGGTTTTTTCAGCTGGGCGAAAGGGGCGCAAACGAGTTTTGGAGTCGAGCCGGGCACAGCTCGGAGAACCCGCTCGTGGAGAAGCAGTTTCTGGAAACGCAGCGGGACTTGCTGACCGACCAGGCATTTAGGACTGAATATCTCGCCGAGTTTTTGGATTCGACGTCGACCGTTTTCGGATATCGGTATTTGCAAGACGCGCTTTGCGCGCCCCTTGTGAAAAAAGGCAAGATCTCGGTCGGAATCGACTGGGCGAGACATCGGGACTACACCGCCGCGGTGGCTGTTAGAGGCACGACGATGCAGGCGGAGGTGGTTCGCGTCGATGCCTGGAATGGAATGTCGTGGTCGCAGATTATTTCCAGGACGGCGGCTTTCGCAAAAGACGTCTGCGCCTGGAACTTGACTTGCGACGGCACGGGCATCGGAGATTCAGTTACCGAATTCTTGCAAAAAAGCCTGCCCGGAATCCCGCTCAATTACGTTGTTTTTGGCAACCGAAATAAAAGCGCGTTGATTGGCGACTTGGCGTGGATGCTGGAAAAGGGCAGGCTCAGGCTCCCGGCCGACATCGAGCTTCTACGAGAAATGGAAGCGTACACGGCGACGAGATTGGGATCGACGACGAAATATGCCGCGCATTCGGGGCACGACGACCGCGTTTGCGCGTTGGCGCTCGCTTGCGAAGGGCTGCCGAATGCCGGCGGCGTGAAAATTACAGGAAAGGAAAGAAAATGATCAAACTATTTTCGAGAAAAAAGAACAAAGAGATTGCGCCCGCGCTTCCGCGCACTTCGGCGCTTGCGTATCGCTACCCGACGGACGGCGTTCCTGGGCATCGGATCTATGAGGAGATGCTGGACGACCCGCTCGTGCGCAGCGCGATAACCGTTAAGAAGCTGGGCGCGTTGGCAGTGCCGTGGCGGTTGGAGTCGGGCGGAAATAGCCGCAACCTCGAGTTTATTTCTGCGATGTTCGAAGAGATGGACGGCAGCCCGACGGGCATCCTGTTCGATGCGCTCGATGCCGTTCCAAAAGGCTTTGCGGTTATGGAAAAGATTTTCGACACGGACATGCAGGGATTTCCAGGGACCGTTCGGCTCCGGGCTGCCAAGCCGAAAGACCCGTCGCAGTTCGGGTTCGACGTCGACGAGTTCTTGAACATTAAGCATTTGGTGCTGCATGTTTCGGGCCAAGGCGCGACGGAACTGCCTCCGGATAAATTCGTTTTTTATGCCTACAATCGGCGCTATTCGCAGCCGCACGGGGAATCCGACTTGAAGTCGGCGTACCGCCATTGGCGGATCAAGAAAGAATTGATCCTGCAATGGAACGCGCATTTGGAAAAGTACGCATCGCCGGCGATTGTCGGAAAGTTCAAGCGCGGGCTTTCTGAGCCGGAGCTTGCCGGGACAGCTGTTGTATGACGATAACAACAGTTCAGAGCGAGCGTCGCCGAGTACCTCGCCCACGGCGGGTACCGGAGCGAACCTGCGTGGCCTGTCGAACACCCCGTCCGAAACGCGAGCT
>JAICGT010000043.1 GCA_025922995.1 Fimbriimonadales bacterium | reverse complement strand
GTAGCTGCATCCTGCGGCGACGTTGGGCGCCATGCCCATCGAGGTTGTGCCGAGGCCCATCGTGTCCGGCTGAGATTGCATTGGGGCCGGGGCTTGCGGGACGCTGCCCATGGGGTCGGGCTGTGCTTGTGGAGTGGTGGGGTCGTCGGGACCGCCCATGTTATGACTCATTGTTAGTAAATCTCCTCCCGTTCATCGGAACGGACGTTTATCAGTATGACGCGGGCCGTGGCGCGAGCGATGCGGATTTTGTGGGGTTCGGGACGTTCGGCCCATGGGGGTAAAACGAGGGCGATGCGGATTAGCTTCGCGACCCTTTTCCCCGACGCCGTCCTTGCGGCGGTTCGGCACAGCATGCTGCTGAGGGCAGAGCAAGCCGGCATCGTTAGCTTCGATGCGGTGAATATCCGCGACTTCGCGACGGATGCGCATAGAAGTGTCGACGACACGGCATACGGCGGCGGGCCGGGGATGGTGCTGAAGCCGGACGTTGTTGCTGCGGCAATTCGCAGCCTGCAGCCTGAGGGGGCTAAGGTTATCTTGACCGACCCATCGGGCAAGCTGTTCACTCAGCGAGAAGCAGCCGACCTCGCCAAAGAAGACCGCCTGATCTTCGTTTGCGGGCACTACGAAGGCATCGACGACCGCGTAGGCGAGGCGTTCGGCATGCTGCGATACTCGATCGGCGATTTCGTTCTCACGGGCGGCGAGCTTCCTGCGGCTGTCATGGCCGACGCAGTCGTCCGTTTGCTCCCGGGCGTGCTCGGCGCACCGGAGTCGTTGCAGGAAGACGCGTTCGAAGACGGCCTGCTTTCGTACCCGCAGTACACGCGCCCCCCGGAGTGGGAGGGCATTGCGATTCCCGAGGTTCTGCTTACAGGAGACCACGGGGCAATCGCCAAGTGGCGGAGGCTGCAGCGCATGAATCTGACGAGGCAGAATCGACCGGACCTTTTCGCTCGTGCCCCCCTTTCCAAAGACGACCTGAAACTGCTACAATAAGCCTCCCGCGGAGATTACGATTATGTCTAAGAGCGCTATCCTCGAAAGCGTCGCGCAGCCTAACTTGCGTGACGACATTCCCACCGTCAATCCAGGCGACACCGTCAAGGTGCACGTAAAAGTCCGTGAGGGCAACAAAGAGCGCATCCAGGTCTTCGAGGGGACGGTGCTTGCGTGCAAGCACGGCGGCATCGGCGAGACGATCACCGTGCGCAAGATTAGCCACGCTGTCGGCGTCGAGCGAACGTTCCCGGTGCATTCGCCTCTAATCGCAAAAATCGAAGTGACCCGCAGAGGGGTCGTCCGAAGGGCTAAGCTTTACTACCTGCGCTCGAAGGTTGGCAAAGCCGCACGCATCAAAGAGGCACGCTAACCCTACATGCTCAGCCTCCTTGCGCAGTATGAGGAGTCTGGCATCGGCGGGCTTATCGAAACCCTGGCGCGAACGCCGATCGACAAGGTCGTCATGTTCGCAGTCGTATGCACGCTGATTCGCGTCGGCATTTGGAAGTACCTGCACGAACAGCCCCCGCATATTCGCAAGCAGGGCTGGCCGCGGGTCTTAGGCTTCTTCCAAGAAGTCTGTGACGCACTGATTTACGCGGGAATCCTGGTTTTCCTGCTCATTCGGCCTTACGTAATCCAGACGTTCAAAATTCCGAGCGAGTCGATGGTGCCAACGTTGCTTGTCAGCGACCTTCTCATTGTCAACAAGGCGATTTACCGGTATTCCGATCCGAAATCGGGTGATATCGTCGTATTCAAGCCGCCGCAACTCGCCAAAGATCCCGGTCAAGGCGACATCGACTTCGTCAAACGCCTCATCGGAACGCCGGGCCAGGTCGTCGAAATCCGTGACCGCCAGCTCTATCGCAACGGCGTGCCGGTCAACGAACCTTACCTCAATCGCGAACTGCCGGTCCAATTCCAGGCAGTCGACTTCAAGCTGGTGCGTTACAAGGGGGAGATCATCCCGCTCATCCGTGACGCCGAGGGACGAACGCCGAATAAAAGCATCTACGACTCTGCGGTCGCACAAGCCGACCGCATGCGGGTTTGGGACCTGCAAGCGGAACCCGTTCCGGAAGACCACTACCTGATGATCGGTGACAACCGAGACGGGTCGTTCGACGGCAGGTTCTGGGGCCTTATCGAGCGCAAGGACATCGTCGGCAAGGCCTGGCTGCGATTCTGGCCGCCGAGCCGCATCGGTATGGCCGACGGCAAGAAATGAGCGGTCGGCGTTTCGTGGTCGTGCTGGTCGGCGGCGTCGAAGGTGGCGAGTTCGCCCTTTGTGTCGGCGAGTGGTGCACGGGCCCGATAGCCTGGGATGCAACGGCCGAAGACGTCGCGGCTGCCGTGCGGGGATTGGGGGTCTCCACGATTTCTTTCAGCGGCGGGCCGCTGCCCGACAACGAAGTAGAGTTGGTTCTTCCTGACGACGCCGAACTCACTGCCGACGCCAACAACTCACTCGCAGCAAACGCTTATTTCGGAGGAGCGGGATGCGCGGTCGTTGTCGGCGAGGTTCCGCACGAGCAGTAAGCAACGCCCGGCTAAACCGGGCGCCGGTATTCAAAGGCGCTTAGCAGCGTCGCCTGGTCGGCATAGTCCAGCTCGCCGCCGATGGGCATGCCGTGCGCGAGGCGCGTGACATTCAAGCCAATCGGCTTTAGCAGCGAGGCTAGGTAGAGCGCGGTGGCGTCGCCCTCGATGGTCGGGTTGGTGGCGAGGATGACTTCCTCCACTTCCCCGCCCTCCAGGCGCGCCAGCAATTCCTTCACACGAAGCTGCTCCGGGCCGACCCCGTCCATCGGCGAGAGGAGGCCGTGCAACACGTGATATCGGCCCCGGTACTCGTGCAGGCGCTCGATGGCGGCGGTGTCTTTCGGCTCGGCGACGACGCAGATTTGGGCGGTGGTGCGGCGCGGGTCGCTGCAGATTTCGCAGACGTCGTTCTCGGTGAACGACTGGCAGGTGGCGCAGAGGCGGATCTTGTCTTTCGCCTCCAGCATCGCCTCGGCGAGCGCGCGGACGTCTTCGTTGGATTGGCGCAGAAGGTGAAACGCGAGGCGCTGGGCGGACTTCGGCCCAACGCCCGGAAGCTTCTCGAGCTGAGCGATCAGCCGCGCGAGCGGCCGCGAAAAGGTTATAGACCCATTCCCGGAGGCAGCGGCAGCCCGGCGGTCAGCTCGGAGATCCGGCTTTGCCTCACTTCTCCCGCCTTTGCGTGCCCTTCGCGCAGAGCGAGGAGGAGGGAGTCTTCGAGCGTCTCGACGTCGTTCGGGTCGACGAGCGCCGGGTCGACATGGACCGAGAGCAGCTCGCCATTGCCGTTGAACTTGGCTTTCACGCCGCCGCGGTCGATTTCGATTTCCTCTAAAGCGAGTTCTTTCTCGATGTTCTTGGCGCGCTCCATGGCTTCTTGGGCCTGTTTCAGCACGCCGCCCATATTGCCCATTCCGAATCCTTTTGGCAGTTTCATTTTGTAGCTGTAATTTACCCTGCTGCAGCGTCCTGGAAACCTCCAGCCTGAGCTACAGAAGACGGGGCCGGGCGCACGCCCGCCACTCGACATAATGATTCATGCAGGAGATCGGCATCCGGCTGACGAATCTAAGTATGCTAGACAAGTATCGCATTGGGATCGTCCCAATGCACCTGACTTATACAGTAGGAGGAAGAAAATGCGTAAGACACTTACGTTAGCAACGGCTCTTCTATCAGCAGGAGCCTTCGCACAGTTCTCGGAGATTGGGGCAATGACCAATTTCCATAGTCATCTCGACATCGCACTCATGGCAGGCGGGCCGACCACTGTCGGCGCCATCAACGCGATCGGCACCAACGGTGGCGGAAACATCGTCAGCATCACGGGCGTTCCGAAGGCGGCGGCGGCCGGTGTTTACAACACGAATCCCGGGTACGGCAACGCGATTGGATTCGTCTCGGGCGCTCTGAGCATTATCGTGCCGCCGGCGGGTGCGTTTGACGCGGTCGAGTACGACATCGTCCTCGGTATGATGTCCACGCAGTTCGGTTTCAGTTTCGGTGATTGGAGCGGCCCTGCGATTGTCGACTTCTATGACGGCGCGACGCAGATCGGTACGGAGTACCTGACGACCGGCACGTTCGGCGCAGGACTCAACTCGATCTTCCTCGAGAGCACGATTCCATTCGATCGTGTAATCCTGGATACGAGCACCACCGGGGGCAACATGGTTGTACCGGACCTTTACGTCGAGGTTGTGCCTGAGCCCGGGACGTTCCTCGCCCTCGGCTTCGGCTTGGCGGCCCTAGCGATCGCTCGACGACGCAAGTAGACTCCGAACCGACACCGGTTCATCTAAGGAGGCGCCTCAGATTCTAGGGGCGCCTTTTTTCGCCGGGGGCTTTGCAAATCGCCGGGACGGCGTAGATGCCGTGGTTAGATCCCCCACCAAACCGCCCCGGCTTACGTGGCTCGTTGTGGATGAAAGCTCAGGCGGCAGCGGGAGAGAAGTGCTAAGGCGTCATGAGCCGTTTGCGCATCAGCGCCAACCCGCAGATCGACGGCATACAATTTGTTGGCTCGACGAGACTCGTATTGGGGCAATGATCTGTGCTTTCTGTTTACGTGCCCTCCATTCGCCTGCCTTCAATTCGGGCAGAATAGGCGCATGGACAAGAAGAGAATCCCCGTTAAGCTTGTCACTCTGCAGTTCGCAATATGCGCACTGTTCGCCTTTCACTCTGCTCAGGCAATCGAGATCATATCGAACATGCCCGGCAACGACGGGACCAGCACCTTCATCAACGGGCCGGTAGGCGGCAGCAACGGCGGCGGTGCGTTCAACAGCAAAGCAGCAGGGTTCACGATGCCGGGTTCGGCATACAACCTGGACTTCGTGACGCTGAGGCTCGAGTTCTTCACGACGACGAGCGCGCCGATCGTGCATATCTATGACGATGTCGGCGGCAACCCGACGAACCTGCTCCATACGCTTATCCCGCCCGCGCCCGTTGTGGGCATCGACAACTTCGTATTCGCGTCCGGCGGTTTCGTGCTCAACGCATCGACCACGTATTGGATGGTCGTCTGGAACGATACGCCTTTCGCTAACTCCTTCCGATGGTTGGCGAGCCTTCCTTCGGTTACTCCGACGGGCATCGCGACGAGCGCCGGCTACCGATTCAGCAACGGCCCGCCGCCTCCGACGGGCAATTCGACCACGCTCAACTCGTACTCTGTAAACGCGACGTTTGTGCCGGAGCCTGCGAGCATCATCGCCCTGGGCATCGGCGGCGTGCTTTTGCTGCTTCGCCGTCGGAAGTGATGCGTTTGGGCTGCCTCGACGCGCATGTCGAGGCAGCCTTGGCTATCCAGACACCGTCCCTTCGGCGATCTCCTCGCGTGTTCGGCGGCTCTGGGAGAGCTACTGCGGAACGATGCGCATTATCCGGTCGTCGCCGGTTCGGCGTGAACCGCGCCCGTCGCGGTTGGAAGTGCTGAAGTAAATGAAGCCGTCCGGGCCCTGTGCCACTTCGCGGATGCGTCCCATATCGGCAACGACCCGCTCTTGCTTCACGACTTTCGCGCCGTCTAAAACGACGCGCACGAGTATTCCAGGCCGCAGCGCGCCGAAGAAAAAGTTGCCCCTGAACAACGGCAGCTTGTCGCCGGAATAGAACATTCCGCTGCCCGGCGCAGAAGCCGGCGTGTACTCGACAAGCGGCGACACCATGCCCGCACGCGTTCGCGCGCCGTAGATTTCCGGCCAGCCGTAGTTCTTGCCTTTTTCCACGAGGTTGAGTTCGCACGCGCCACCTCCGAGGCCTTCGAAGCCGCTCGGACCATGCTCGGTCTGGAACATCGCGTTGGTGCCCGGCTGCCAGGCAATGCCCTGGGAATTGCGATGGCCGTACGACCAGATCTCTTCTCGGACGTTCGCCCTTCCGACGAACGGGTTGTCTCTCGGGATGCTTCCGTCGTCGTTCAGGCGAAGCGTTTTGCCGTTGATCGAGTCGAGCTGCTGCGCCCGGTGCCAGTCGGTGGCGTCTCCGGTTGTGACGTACAGCTTGGCGTCTGGCCCGAACGCCACTCGCGTGCCTGCGTGGTTCGGCGCGGCGGGAATCGCGTCGATGATGACTTTGTCTTGGGTCAGCTTCGCGCCGTCGTTCTTGTAGCGAACGACTTTGACAAACTGTTCTCGGCGGCTGTCTCGATACGAGTACGCCAAGTACAGAAACCGGTTGTTCTTGTAATCGGGATGGAGGCACATTCCAAGCAGGCCGGACTCGCTGCTTGCGGCGACGTCGGGCAGGGTGAGGAGCGGAGCTGCGCGGAGCTCTCCTTTCTCAAAAACTCTCACTCTGCCGGGCCGCTCGGTGATCAGCATCCGTCCCTCGTGGTCGAACGCAATCGCCCACGGCACTTGGAGGCCCGTTACTACCGTTTCGAGCTTCCATCCCGCTTTATCGGTCATGGGGAGCCTTTCGACGTTGGTCGAAATCGTGCCGCCCTGCACGTTCTCAGCGGGCTGGTTGCAGGCGATGAGGGTTAGGGCAAGCAGGCTGAGCATGGGTTTCATTCCCTTGCTGGTTCTACGTTTGAACCGGGTGCCCGCGTTTGCGACATTTCTGAGCAATAGCAAGTACTATTCGGATATGAGAAAGTTTGGTCTCGCTCTCTGCGCCGTTGCGCTTCTCGCCGTTTCCGCGTTTGCCGCGGAGGATGCCCGCGTCGTGATCGACAAGGCTCGCGCAACCGCTGCCAAAGAAAACAAGAACGTCCTCGTCATGTTTCACGCATCTTGGTGCGGCTGGTGCAAACGCCTCGAAAAAGTCATGGCGCTTCCGGACATGAAGCCGCTGTTCGAAAAGGCTTACGTCATCGTCCCGCTCACGGTGATGGAATCGGAGAAATTCAAAGCCGACGAGAATCCAAACGGCATGGAAGTGCTGAAGGAACTCGGCGGAGAGAAGCAGGGCATTCCGTTTTTTGCGGCGCTCGGCAAAGACGGCAAGATGATCATGAACTCGCGCATGCCCGTTGAAGGCAAGGAGTCGGCAAACGTCGGCTGCCCTGCCAAGCCCGAGGAGATTGCGTACTTCATGAAGTTCCTGGAGAAGACGGCGCCGATGGTGACGCGATCTGAGCGCGACCTGATTGCAAAGAGGCTCGCGGAAGCTAAGTAGTTTCTTCGCCCCACTGCGGGACGATGTCTTGCTCGACGCCGAGGTTTTGCAATATTCGCGCGACCACGGTGTCGGCAAGTTCTTCGAGCGTGCTGGGACGGTAGTACCAGGCGGGCGAAGCCGGCAAGATGGTCGCTCCCGCCTCGGCCGCTGCAACCATGTTGCGAAGCATGACCAGGTTGTAAGGCATTTCGCGCACAACCATGATGAGCTTGCGGCCCTCTTTGAGGCAAACATCCGCCGCGCGGGTTGTCAGGTCGTTGCTGATGCCGTTGGCAATTCGGCCCAGCGTCCCCATGCTGCATGGCACGATGACCATGCCGTCGTGCCGAAACGAGCCGCTCGCGGGCGGCGTGAAGTAGTCTCGCTCGTCGAGGAGACGCACATTCGTTCCGAGTGTGACGGCGAGGTTTTCGCGATTTACGTCTAAGTCGGTTTCGGTTGTTAGAACTTGCAGCGCCTGCTCGCTCGCGGTGAGAAGGATTTCGTCGTAGTGGGCCGCCGCCCTCTGCAGAAACCTCAAGGCGTAGATCGAGCCACTGGCTCCGGTGATGGCTACAACAAGCTTTTTCATAGGATTTTGGGCTCGCGGGTCGCATGGTGAATCCAGGCGGTGCCGTTTCGGCTTACGCCGTCGAGAGCGGCAACAGCTTCGGCACGAACCTGCGCTCGTCTTTCGTCGGGCAGCTTTTCGAACATCGTTCGGATCGGGCCAATAAACCGCAATAGAAATTCGAAAGTCTCGTCTGCGTTCCTCTGATTCAAATACGGCAACAGCACCGACTCAGTCGACACAACTCGAAAGCCGGCTTCGCCCAGCAAGGCT
>JAICGT010000042.1 GCA_025922995.1 Fimbriimonadales bacterium | reverse complement strand
GTGATGGACCTGATGGCGCTCGCGGATGCGCTGCTGTGCCCGGCCGACGATCTTGCGCTCGCTACAATCCTGAAAAGCCCGCTGTTCGGCTTCAACGAAGAGCAATTGTTCAGTTCTCGAATGAGATGGGTTTGGTCAAGCCGGGAATGGAGCCCACCGCTTCGATGATTACGGGCGAGGTAAAGGACGTCGTCTCAGTGCCCTCCGACGCAGTCGATAAGGACGAGTCGGGCAAACCCATCGTCAACGTTCTGAAAAGCGGCGAGTGGATTCCCACGGTCGTCGAAGTCGGCCTTTCCGGTGGTGGATACACGGAGATCAAGAGCGGCGTCGAAGAAGGCGATACAGTCCAAGTAACTCCGTAACGTCTGCGAGATGCCAAGACGTCCTCGCCGAACCGGCGAGGACGTCTATAGCGTGTATCAGCGTCCGGGAATACAGAGGCAGGACGACGTGATCTTGACTTCACTGTCCGCCCACGCGGCTTGGAATTTCTTCTCGACCGCCGCCGCCTCCGCTTTGCCCTGCGATTTTAAGCTCGCATGCAAGCCGTACAGCGACCAGCCGTTATTCGGCAATTTCCGGAGGTCATCGCGATAAACGGCCTCGGCCTCCTTGTACCTGCCCATCTCGAAAAGGATCGCGCCCAGCGTGTGTCGCGTGGGCTGGATCCAATCCGGAGGCTCGGAGTAGTTCAACATGTCCTCGCGCCGAACCGCCTCGCGCAATTCTCTGACCGCGGCATCGTGCTTGCCCTCGGCATAGAGGATTTCGCCGTTCATCAGATGATGCGCCACGGCAGCGATGTCGGTCGACCGGCTCTGCCCGAACATGGCGTCTTTGGGGATATGGGGACGCAGCACGTAGAACAGCGACTGCTCCGCGCGTGCTTCCTCAGGCATGCCTTTGGCCGCGTACGAAACGCTCCGTGCCGCTCGGCGAAGAGCACGCGACAGCGGGAATCGCTCAGGGACGTCGCCCATTGCAAGCACGTCGTCCCATAGCCCGAATCGCTTGCGAACTTCGAACGGCATCGCGAAGAAGCCGTCGACGAACGGCGCAGCTTGCACCTGGAAGTCTTCCGGAATCTCAGCGACCATTCTGTCGATTGCCGAGATCGCTTTCGTCTTCTGCCCAAGCATCATCGCGGCGAACGCCAGCATATGGTGGTTATGGGCCATGTAGATGCGATAAATGAATTGGTCCGGCCTTTGCTCGCGGTAAGCCTTATCGGCCGCGACTGCCTTCTCGTTTGCTGTAACCGCCTTGCGCCAGTTGCCGATCACAACGTCGAGGTGGGAGGGCATGTGTACGTTGTGCCCAAGCCCGGGTTGCAGGTCGCGCAGGCGATCGGCGGCCTTTTCTGCCCTCTCGGGATACGGTGATGCCTCCAACGCATGGATATAGAGATGGAGGGCAAGCGGATGATCGCGGTCGACCTTGAGCGTATCTTCGAGCGTTTTGACCACCTCTAAAATTCCGGGCCTCGGCTTGCCGTCCGGAGTCCAGGTGTCCCACGGCGACAAGTCCATTAGCGACTCGGCAAATAGCGCTCCGATGTCCGCGTCCTTCGGATATTGATTCCATAGCGAGCGCATCGAGTTCGCAAATGCCTTGTTCAGCGACCCGCGATCCGCCGGCTGCGGGTGCTTGAACCTCACCATCGTAGCTCTTATCAGAGCTCTGTCGACGGGCCTGGCTGAGGAGATTAATGCCATCGCCTTTTTCATAGCATCGACGGCTTCCTTTTCCTCTTCCGGCATGACCGTCATGTTGTTGATGTGCGGACCGTTCGCCATCGCGAGTCCCCACCACGCCATAGCGGAGTTAGGGTCGTGCCGCGTGGCGGCCCTGAAAGAACGTTTCGCCTCGCCGTGGTTGAAGGCGTACATGAAGTTGAGGCCCTGGTTGAAAAACTGCTTGGCCTTGCCTGATTGGATCACGACCGGGCGCGTGTGCGGGCCGGTACCAGGAAACAAAATCTCAGTGTCTTGTGCCGACGGCACAGCCACCAGAGTCGCTGTGATGAGTGTGAGTAACACTTCCTACCTCCTGCAAGTGAAGTGTTCTTATTGTAACCCGATTGCCGCAAGAGGCGTTTGGCTTTACGGACGCGTGATGCTCCAAACGGCCCGGTCCCAACTGATCCGCCAAGGGAAGCCGAGAACAGGACCGGTCTGCTTGTAGCGGAGCCTCGTTCTGATTTGCCTGGAACCTGCCTGGATGTACTCAGTTGGCGTACCGGGAGCGACGATCTGTATAGTGTTTTCCGCCGTCGACATCTGCCGAGCGTCTCCTTCGACCCAGGCATTGGTGGCGTAATTAAAAAACTCTACAACTTGACGCACGCTGGAGGACGATGACTTGGCCTCGATGATCATGGACACTTGCGTCGCAGCCGTCGATGTCGCAGTCGAGGTCAAAACGAGACGAAGAGACGCCTGCTGAGTGGAAAGCACCACGCCTGGCCCGCCGACAAGGTACAAATCGTCGCTGTCCCAAAGGTCCGTGAGCCCGCCCGAAACGGCGGAGCCGGCTTCGTAAGTAAAGCTTCCGGGCAAGCGCGTCTCAACGGTGCCGCTCTGATTGGCGAGAATCATCAGCAGGAGATTCGCCTCGCTGCCGGGGGGCCACACGTCGATTTCCGTTTCGTCGTAAATGCCGTCGGGCTCGCCGTCGAAGTAGAACGTCTCTTGGCTCTGGCCGACGGATGGAAACCCGAGGCTGAAAACATTGTCGAAGTCGACTCTGAACGGCGTGTTAGGATTGCCGGTACCGTCCCAGACGCGAAACTGTTGGGCGAAGTAAAGCTGATTGGCCGGTGAGCTAATGTTGTAACCAGAGATATTGAACGTCAGCTTGAACGTGCCGGGTACTTGCTGCCCTGCTAACGTCATAGCTCCTCCGAAATCCATGACGGCATTCGAGAATGCGCTTACTCCGGCGCCCAGGCCCGGCGTGAAATTCCTATAGCCGATCCACCGGATTAGGAACACTTGGTTCGGATTGTTGATGTTCGCATTCAGTCCCATCGTCAGTTCCTGCCAAATAGCACCCGCACCGGCCGACATAAGGACGTCGTCCAGCGCACTGGGATTGGCGATACCCGAAACGATGTAAGACCCCATCCCGTGATCATTAGAGTAAGCCGAGAAATCCAGCCCCTGGTATCCGCTGTTTCTTGCCGGATTCGTACCGAGCGCGATGCGCTCTCCGCGGTATGGAACCTTCTTGCCGACGAGCGAAACACGTCGCCCACTCGGATCGGTGTAGTAGCCGTGGGTGATCGTCATCACACCATTGAACTCGTCGACCTGTGAAACCGCAGGAACGGCTAGCGCGAAAGCAACCGCCCCCAGCAACCAATTTCGGACACTTCTCATTTTTGCTCCCGGGGATACAACCCAATCGTAGGACGGTGATTACCGTTCACGTGTTCCACTTACAAATTAGGGCCGCCCGTCGTTGCTCGGGCGGCCCTGCCTGGGAGGGAGTAACTAAGAAGTCGTTAGCGGACGTGAAGCACACCGTTCGTAAGGCTGATGCTCTTGTAAGAAGTATTCTCCATAGCTGCCCTTGCAGCCTCGAGCACTTCGGCGCCGACAAGGCTCTGGCTCGTGGGCTTGCCGGGTCCGATAAGGCGGGCTTCGACCACGACGCCATAGCCGTTGGCGATGGCCTGCAGCGTTTGCGGAACGTCACCCGTAAAAGTGCGGCTAGTAAGCACGGCGGGCTGCGGGAAGAAGATTCCGACGGTCTCCTTCATGCCAGAAACCTTTAGCCAGAGTGGCTGCGGTATGGGCCCGTCGACTGTGACCGGGACATTGTAGTGCGATCCGGCGGCGATGGTGTCGACTCTAATCGGCTTGGCGTCGTTCGGCGGCAGCAGGGACTCGACCGTGCCTCCTTCCAGAACGTCCACACGAGTTTTTTCGCCCGCGACGAATCGGATCCAGACCGTGCCGTTGACCTTCTCGATCGTCAATTCTGTAGCTGACTGGGCGATGGGCGGAATGATATTCGCGCCGGTACCGCGGTAGCTGTCTGGCTTATACATTACTGCGACAGCCAGCACTGCCGCGACGACCGCTGCCGCGGCCGCGGTTCTGAGCCACCTTCCGGGCCGAGCCGAGGCTCGCTTACGTTCGAAATCAACCATGTCCAGTCTGCGAGCGATAGTCTCACCGAGGTCATCCGGAACCGCAACCGCGCTGAGCGTCGAGCATGACTGGTATGCCTGCTGAAACGACAAAAAGTCCTGCGCGCAGGAGGCGCAGTTCTCGAAGTGCCGGTTAATATTCAGTCGGAGTCCCTCGGTGAGGGCTCCTTCGTGAAAATCCGAAAATAATTCTTGTGCCTTGTCACAGTTCATGCTGATTGGCTCTCTCTAGGTCTTTGGTCTGACTTTAGTCGTTTTGAAAAAGTTCCGCGTAAGGATCGAGAATCTCTCGCAGAGCGAGCCGAGCTCTGTTGAGCCTGCTCTTGACGGTTCCTATCGGCATGTCGAGAGTTGCCGAGATGTCCTCGTAGCTGAGGTTCTCCATGTGGAACATCACGATCATCGCCCGCTGGTTATCCGGCAACTGCCCGATCGCGCTCTGCATGATCTTCTCACGCTCAAACCGTTCGGATGACTCGACGGGCGACTCCCGTTCGGCAATTGTCGAGGTCGCCTCGGATCCCACCCAATCGTCCTCCAACTGAGTCGTTGGCCTCCGCTTCTCCTTCTTCTTTTGGTCGAGGAAGCAGTTGGTGACGATGCGGAAGAGCCACGTCGTGAAGCGGCTGTCTCTTCGAAACTTGGGCAACGCGGTATAGACGCGAACGAAAGCCTCAGCGACCAGATCCGAGGCGTCGTCTTGGTTACCCGTCAGGCGGTAGGCGTATTGATACGCCCTTGCCTGATACTTCGTCACAAGTAGGTCGACGGCGTTCCGATCCCCCTGTTGTGCCCGCTCGATGAGCGCCAGATCTGGGGTGGCCTGTCGCTCCACTTTAAGACTTCGCCCGCGTGAGCGCCCGGACGATAGCCTGTTTCTCCTCGGGCGTCAGGCTGCTGTCGCACTGCCCGCCCTGAAGGCTCTTGCCGTAGATTCTGGCCTGTTCTCGTCCACTCACGGCGTTCAGGAGGATGCCGTCTCCTTCCGAGTTCTGTAGCGCGATTGCGAAGCTTTGATTACCCGCCACGTTGTCGAACGCGTCGTACCGGACGATCGCTGCGTAGGCGACGGCTTTGTCCATCCAAAGCTCAGCCTGCGTGAGGCGCCTTTGCAGGTCGGCTACGTCTCCCTCAAGACGCTTCTTGGCCTCCATATGCTCGAGCAGCAGCTCATCGAGTGGGCGCTCGCCTGTTCCCTTCAATGCTCGCCTTACTGCAGTTAGGTCGCTGCGCTGACGCAACCAAAACCCCAGCAGTACGCACCACGTGAGAACGAGTCCGCCGATGACGATCCAGAGGGCGGGCAGCTCGATTTGGGCTATCATGTTTAGTTGCGCATCCCCACAAGTTGGAGGCGCGCTCGTCTATTTTACCAAGGCATGGATTCAGATCTGAGAGTAGAAAATCTGCAGGAAGAACCGGTAGCAACATCCGCGCCCAGAAAGGCTGCGCGCACCGGAATCCTCATCGCGCTGGTCAGCATTCTTCTGGCTTTGTCGTTCTTCTTTTACAACTTCCAATTTGTTATCGTTTCCGGCGAGAGCATGTTCCCGACGCTCACATCGAATCAACGTATCCTCGTTTGCAAAGCCCTTTGGGCGCTCGGGCAGCCCAACCGAGGAGATATCGTGGTCTTGGATACGGAGAACGGTTTTATTGTAAAGCGAGTCGCATACTTATCGGGTGACGAGGTTCCTTCCGGCGAGCGGCCCATCGGATGGCCGATGGAGCCTAACTTCGTCGTGCCGCCCGGGTCCGTGTACGTGCTCGGAGACAACGCCGGAGCAAGTGAAGACAGTCGCCTTTTTGGCCCGGTCAGGATCGACCACATCATCGGGAAGGCGGTGTTGACCAGATGAGGTTTCCATGCGGCAGATGGGGAAAGCGGCAACTGATTTTTCACCCCGCTCCGGCACACCCACCGTTCCGGCCGTTCGCCGCAATGGTTTTTGTGTGGGACAACGACCGAACGTTGCTTTGCCGCATACCGGGCAGGGGATGGTGCATCCCGAGCGGCCGGGTCGAAGGAGACGAGACAGGAGAGGACGCGGCGATCCGTGAGGCATACGAAGAAGGCGGAGTTCTCGTCGATAACCTCCGTTACCTCGGCTGCTATCAAATCACGGAAAGAAACGCGACCATTTGGGCGGAAGCGTTTACCGCCAAGGTCGAGAAGTTTGTCGATATCCCGAAAGACAGCGAGTCTCGTGCAAGGCTGCTGGTAGAGCCCGACGACCTTCCTTGCTGCTACCACTTCTGGGATCCGCTTGCCGAAGCCGTTTTCGAGCACGCGAAAGACGTCGTTTCGCGCTGATGCGTCACGCGTCGGTATAATTCTTCCCCGGGCATAGATTGGCAAATCGCAAGTTTATTTTTGTAACGGGTGGTGTCGTGAGCGGAATCGGCAAGGGCATCGCTTCCGCGAGCATCGGGAGACTTTTGCGCAATCGTGGCTTGACCGTTGCCCCCATCAAACTCGATCCCTACGTCAACGTCGATGCCGGTACGATGAACCCCTACCAGCACGGCGAAGTCTTCGTAACGGATGACGGCGCCGAGACTGACCTCGACCTCGGCCACTACGAGCGGTTCATCGACGTCGCGCTCTCCAGGCTCAGCAGCGTGACGACAGGCTCGGTATACCGACGTGTGATCGAACGAGAGCGGCACGGCGACTATTTGGGCGCAACCGTCCAAGTGATCCCGCACATCACGAACGAGATTTGCGAATCGATCGACAAGATCGCCGAAGAGTCCGATGCTGACGTTGTCCTCGCTGAAATTGGCGGCACCGTGGGAGATATCGAGAGCCTTCCGTTCCTGGAGGCTGCCAGACAGTTTAGAAAGCGGCGTGGAGCAGAAAACGTCATGTACGTTCATGTCACTTTAGTGCCTCAGGTAGGCCCATGGGGGGAAGTGAAGACCAAGCCCACGCAACACAGCGTGATCAAACTGCGTGAGATCGGAATTGCGCCGGACCTGCTCGTGTGCCGAACGGACATGCCGCTCGACGCTGACACGAAAGAAAAGATCTCGCTTTTCTGCGACGTAATTCCGGAGGCTGTCATCGAGAGCTTGAACGCTCGCACGATCTATGAAGTGCCGCTTCTTTTTGAAAAGGCAGGCGTAGGAAAATTCATCGGCAACCGCCTGAGCCTTCCGGTAGATGAGCCGGACCTGTCCGAGTGGAGGTCGCTGGTCGATGCGGCGCTATCGCCGGACCGTCGCGTGAAGATCGGTTTAGTCGGCAAATACACGGAAAACGGCGACGCTTATAAGTCGATCGTCGAAGCGCTCGCACATGGAGGCATCGCGAATCGGGTCGGTGTGGACATTCGCTGGATCGAAACCACGCACTTTGACGCCGAGCCGCGCTCGATTACAAAACAGCTGGAGGGACTCGACGGCTTGGTCGTCGCCCCCGGATTTGGTATCCGCGGTATCGAGGGCAAGGTTGAAGCAGTGCGCTACGCCCGTGAGACCGGCCTGCCCTTCCTGGGTATTTGCCTTGGCATGCAGGTCGCTGTGGTCGAATTTGCGAGGAACGCTTGCGGCCTAGAGGGTGCGCATAGTGCCGAAATCGAGCGCGACACGCCGCATCCCGTCATCCACTTGATGGAGGACCAGAAGGATATCGGCGACAAGGGCGGCACGATGCGCCTGGGCTCTTACCCCTGCACCATCGTGCGAAACACGCTGGCGGAGACATTGTTCAACTCGAATCGAATCGACGAGCGGCACCGCCATCGCTACGAAGTCAACAACTCGTATCGGGAGACCTTTAGCGAGCACGGCATGGTTTGTTCGGGAATCTCGCCTGATTATCGTTTGGTCGAAATGGTCGAGATTCCGGCGCATCCGTTCTTTATCGGGACT
>JAICGT010000041.1 GCA_025922995.1 Fimbriimonadales bacterium | reverse complement strand
GCGCTCGACGCAGCCCTTCGCGCTTACTACCGACATTGGGACCTCGCCGAGGCAGCGATCAAGGACGGTGGCTTCGACGATGCCAACGACCCTGCGCTGATTTCCGCAGCGGCTTACGTTGCGCTGATGCAGGGCGACAAGGCAGCCGCCGGCAGCCAAGTGCGCAGGATGCTCGACAAGAACATCAACGACTCGGCTGCGCTGTACTTCACGCAGACGCTGATGTTCTTTACGGGGCAATACTCGGCGGCACGCGACTATTTCCGAAAGACCATCGTGAAAGACCCGTTGACCTTCGAATCGTTCATCGAGCGTGGCTACGAAGCTCTCGCGATCGTCCAGAACCCGCCGGAGGGATTCGAGAAAGACAAGCCCATCGTGCTCGAGCAAGCTCTGTCTTTCTTCGAGTTGGCTGCCGAAGTCAAGCCTGATGCCGCAGCGGCGCTGAACGGCATCGCGCTTGCGAAGCTCTACCAGGGCAAGGGTGCAGAAGGGCTTTCGATGGCCAAGGCGGCCGTCGCAGCCGGTCCCGAGTTTCCGTGGGCGCATTACACGCTGGCTGCAGCTTATAACGCCACGGGCGACTATCGCGCGGCAATCAAGGAAGTCGACGAAGGCGGGCGCCTCGATCCCCGTGTGCTACGCGGACGCAACGTGCCGAGCACTGCCGAAGCTTACGACTACACGTACCGTTACGCGCGCATTCCGTTGCTCGTAATGCCGAAGGCTTAACTAACGGGTTTGGGAAGCAGCGCGCGAGGCGAGTAGCCGACGCTCGGTATCGCTACCGCCTCGGAGGTACCACGTCATGTCGCCTCCGTACCACCCGAGGCCCTTGCCTTCGAAGAAATCGCCTTGGCGTTCAAAGCCTGCAAAATGGTCGGCCCTGTCGCTCATGTAGAGATAGAATTTGCCCGAATCGGACTCGTAGTCGTAACACGCCCAGTTATCGCCATAGCGCGCCGAGACGAGGACGGCATCGGGTGACAGCGAAATCGCCGGCGCGTCGTATCCGGTTTTAGAACGAACCCAATCGGCGGCGCCTTCCGGCTGCGAGATCGTCACGATCTCGCGCGTCGGCGTCGTTGCGAGCGCCATCGGGTCGTAACTGACAGCCCTGTACGCAAAGAATCCCACAAGCAACGACGCCGCAATCGCCAACGCCTGAAGCCCCCGTCGAGGGCGCCCTCGCTTCGCTTGCCTAGCAGCCCGCTGCAACAGAAGGTCTGCGGCGGAGTCGTCGAGCTTTTCGCTCATGCCGGCTTCGCGAACAGCTTCGACAAACGCCCGGTAGCCTTGATACTCTTCTCTGAGATCGTCGTCCGAAGCCAGCCTAGCCGCTAGCTCCTCGCTCTGGTCCGCCGGCATCGTTCCGTCCTGATAGGATTGCCAATCGATGTTCATGTCGCTCGGTTCAGCCTCGCTCGGAGCAGGTTGCGACCCCTCGACAGTCGTGACCTTATCGTGCCGATCGGAACTTCCAGGGCGTCGGCTGCCTCTTCGTAACTGAGCGATTCGATGTCGCACAGGTGGACCGCCAACCGATATTGCTCGGGAATCGTTTGCAAGCACTCCATGAGCCGGTCGGCATCTAGTCGCCAAGAGACCTCCTTCCATGTGTCGACCCCATCCGGAACCGTCTCGTCGATGAGCGGAGACGGTTGAATTCGCGACGATTCGCGACGCACGTCATCCAGATGTCGATTTGTCATGATTTTTACGAGCCATCCCTTCAGGTGTTCTCCATCGAACCTCCGCCAACCCCTCGCCGCAAGCATCAGTGTCTCCCCTACCAAATCCGCCGAATCCTCCCTATCGTTCTTAAGTCGGTTTGCCACTCTGTAAAGAAAAGACATTAAGGGCCGAACGGCGGTTTCAAAATCGGTACCCGAGTCTAACGATGGCAAAGCAAGAATAATTATGAGCCTTTTTCAACCTTCCGCGCCGATTGCAACAACCGGCGCGGAAGGCAGGAAGAGCTAATGGCCGCGTCTTGCACGTACCACAACGCCTGCACTCGTACATGTCCAGAAAATGCTGCCGTCGGTTGCGACGGTCACATCCGTGGGCTCCGGATCGCCTACGTTGACAACGGTCAATTCGCCGCTACGAAGGCTATATTTCAGCACGCGGTTCATACCGCCCATGCTTCCGGGAACTCCGGGCGTGGGCAATTCGCTAAAAACAAGGTCACCACGCCTCGAGTCTATCGCGATGCCGCGCGGCGACGACAGATTCCCGAGGAGGACGGACTTCACACCGTCCGGGGTCCGTTTGAGGATCACGCCGGCGGTTGTGCAGGTCCAATACGCCGTGCCGTCCGCGGCGACTGCGATGTCGTACGGCTCAGGCTCACCCGCCGACAGCGTCGTAATCGCTTTGCCGTCGTACAAATCCACCGTGTTCATTCCGCCCATCATGCCGCCCACGCCGGGCGTCGGCACCTGGGTAAAGAATAAGCCCTGGGGGCCGACGGCAATGCCACTAGGGTCGTCGAGACCGGTAAGCACCGGCATCGGCGATCCTCCCGGGGTCAAGCCCAAGATGACGCCTGCCGACTTGCAAGTCCAGAAGAGCCGGCCCTGCCCTGCGGCGATGTTAACAGGCTCGGGCTCGCCCATGCTCAATGTTTGGATGTCGCCCGTCCGATAGCGAACGGCGATGACCGAGTTCGTGCCGCCCATCGAGCCTGGCACACCGGGCGTCGGAATCTGCGTGATGTAAAGGGTTTGCCGAATGCCTTGGCCTTCGACCAAGATGCCGGTCGGCCTTTCAAGGTCGCTAACTACGACTTCGGCTCTGTATCCCTGAGCATGCGAAGTGCTCAAGGCTGCCGCTAACGCGGCAATGACGATTAATCTCATTCTTCTTCTCCTTCGTGCGGGTTTCATCGCCCGCCCTGCAAACGTTAAAGGAGACCGCGTGAGATAGTTCCAGGATTAGGAATACGCAAGTGCGGCAAGGTTGAAGACGTGGAACGCAAGCACGCCCGCCATCAACACGTTGGCGCCGATGAGCACCGAGCGGACGAAGCGGAGTTCCCAGAGCAGGAACCCGAGCAGCACTACTGCGACGGTCGAGCCAACCTTTGCCGCCTCGAACAGACCGTGGCTCGCGTACCAATCGAGAATAGGATTGCCCTCCGTGAAGCCCAGTTGGAAAGCGATCAAAGTAAAGCCGAAGTCGAGAACCCCGAGCAGCGCATACAGAACGATCGGACGAGGGACCGAAAACTGAAAGCTTCTGACTCTAAGACCAAACATCTTCATGGCGGCTACATTGATGGCGTCGCAACGCCGTACACACTTATTAAGACGCTCAGGTTACTCCTGAGCGTTCTCTTTGGGTTGCATGATACCGGTGATCCGCTGCTTTAATTCGCCACTTGCCCCGACATTCCTGCTTAGAACTCAGCTCCTGCGCTCGGCCACACGACGCTCGCCGTGGTCGAGGACTTCCTTGCGAAACCTCAGCATCTTCGGCGTGACCTCGAGCAATTCGTCGTCGCGAAGCCATGCGAGAGCCTGCTCGAGCGAAAACTCGCGATGGGCGTCGAGCACGGTGGTCGTGTCGGCGGTCGAAGAGCGCATGTTGTTCGCGGCTTTCTGCTTGGTGATGTTGACTACCATGTCCTCGTCACGGGCACACTCGCCGACGATCATGCCGCCGTAAACGTCCGTGCCGGGCTCGTAGAACATCTGGCCGCGTTCCTGAACGTCTTCATAGGCGTAGCGGGTCAGTTTCCCCGGGTCCTTGGCGATGAGGGCACCGCGCGAGCGGTTCACGATATCCCCTCGGAACGGCCCAAAGCCTTCCAACGCTTGCGACAGGATGCCGAACCCTCGCGTCAGAGTGAGGTAGTTGGAGCGGAAGCCGATCAGGCCGCGTGTGGGGATTTCGTAGACGAGGCGCACGTTGCCACGCTCGTCCTTCGACATGTCGACCATATCGCCGCGTCGCTTGCTGAGCTCGGCCATGACGGGGCCCATCGAGTCCTCCGGAAACTCCAGCGTCAGTACTTCGATCGGCTCCAGCGTTTCGCCCTTCTCGCCTTTACGCAAAACGGCCTTCGGCCTGCTAATCGCCATTTCGTAGCCTTCGCGACGCATGTTTTCGATTAGGATTGCGAGCTGGAGCTCGCCTCTGGCGAAAACTTTCACGGTTTCGGCAGGTGCATCGGGATCGATTTTAAGAGCGACGCTGATTTTCGATTCGCGATCCAAGCGCTCTCGAATTTTTTGAATCGTGAGGTGTTTGCCGCCGTCTTTGCCGGCGAGCGGAGATTGGTTCGCATAAAACGACATCGTCAGCGTCGGCTGCTCGATATCGATAGCGGGAATCGGATCGGTAATCGACGGATCGGCGATCGTGTCGCTGATTAACACATCGTCCAACCCGCTCATCATTCCGATCTCTCCGGCGGAAATCGACTCGACCTCCTGCATCGAGATACCCTCATAAACCCACAACTTAGTGACGTTAAAGGGCGTTCTTGCGCCTTCTCGCATGAGGACCATCCGGTCTCCAACACTCACTCTTCCACGCAATATCTTGCCTCCGAACATCCTGCCCAGGTAATCGGAATAGTCCAAGTTGTTAACTTGCAGCAAAAACGGTCCTTCTTCGGAACTCGGCGGCGGAACGGCGTGCAAAATCATTTCGAACAATTCGCGCATGTCTTGCTCGCCGCCGTCGGGTGTCATTCTGGCAAACTCGCCGACTCCAGACGTGTACAAATGCGGAAAGAACAAATCGTCTTCGCTCGCTCCCAAGTCGATAAATAAGTCCAGCGTCTTGTCGTACGCGTGCAACGGCCGCGCGCCTTCACGGTCGATTTTGTTGATACAAACGATCGGCCGAAGGCCGTTTTCGAATGCCTTCTTCAAAACGAACCGCGTCTGCGGCATCGGCCCTTCGAACGCATCGACCACAAGAAGCACGCCGTCGACCATCGACAGAACCCGCTCGACCTCGCCCCCGAAATCTACGTGGCCCGGAGTGTCGACGATATTGATCTTCGATCCTTTGTAGCGGACGCTCGCAACCTTCGAAAGGATCGTGATCCCTTTCTCGCGCTCTAGATCGTTGCTGTCCATAAGCCGCTCGGCAACAGCTTGGTTTTCTCGAAAAAGTCCGCCCTGCTTAAAAATGGCGTCTACCAGGGTCGTTTTGCCGTGGTCGACGTGGGCAATGATGCCGATGTTGCGGATGGGGGAGGACACCCGTTAAGGATACCGCTGAACGCCTGTGACGGTACAATCTGAGCGTGAACCGGCGGCCATCTTGGGATGAATATTTCATGGAGATTGCCAAGACGGTGAGTACCCGCGCGACGTGTCTGAGACGGTCTGTCGGAGCCGTTATCGAGCGCGATCGCCGGATTCTGACCACCGGATACAACGGAGCGCCGCGCGGCGTGCCCCATTGCGCTGAATACGGCTGCGACATCACACAGCGCTGCCAGCTTGCGGCGCACGCCGAGCAGAACGCCATCGCCCAAGCCGCCGCAAACGGAGTGTCCTGCGAGGGGGCGACGCTCTACGTCATGTGCCAACCCTGCAACGCCTGCGCGAAGATGATCATTAATTCGGGCATCAAGCGCGTTGTCTACGAGGGCGACTATCCCGACCCGTTATCGCTCGAACTGTTCGAGTTAGCCGGCGTTGAAATCGTGCGCGTGGGCGGCGAATAACTGTATGGAGTTTCTGAAGAGCAGGTTCTTACTCGCGGGCGTTTTGTCCCTAGTCGTGACCCTGCTTGCAACTCCTTTTGTTATCAAATTGGCTCATCGGTTCGCGGCGATCGATCAGCCTGGAGACGAACGCCGCATCCACACAATTCCGACGCCGCGTTGGGGCGGCCTTGCCATGTATTTAGGGGTTTTAGTCGCATGGTTGGCGGTTTATCCGCTCATGCATCGATTCAGGGATGTCGCGTGGATCGGCCCATTCAGCGAAAACTCTTTGTGGATTATGGGGCTGAGCGGTGCAGTTGTTTTGTTCGGCATGTTGGACGATAAATACCAACTGTCAGCGGCATGGCAAGCGCTGTTTCTCATGGCTTGCGGCATTTTATTGGCGCACCCATCGTTCGGTGGAATCCGCATCGAAGGCTTTACGAATATTTTTGCGGGCGAATATGTGCAGCTGAGCGAAGTCAATTCCGTTTTGTTGACTGCGTTTTTTGTTTTTATCGTCACAAAGACCGTCGACCTTACCGACGGCATCGACGGCTTAACAGCCGGTATATGCGCGATTATCGCGTCTACGATGTTCGTGCTGGCGCTGTATCAGCAGCCTTTGATCGGCGTCTTGACGGCGGCGGTTATCGGCGCATGCCTCGGATTTCTGCGCTACAACTACCATCCGGCAAGAATCTTCATGGGCACCGGAGGGTCGCAGTTTCTCGGCTTTTTCTTGGCGGCGATCAGTATCCAAGGGGTGGTCAAAACGGCGGCGGCGGCGGCGATTATCGCTCCGCTCCTGGTGTTCGGCTTGCCTCTGCTGGATGCGTTCCTGGTTGTCGTTCGTCGGGTCTTGAGCCGGGCGCCGATCACGCAGGCAGACAAGCGGCACTTGCATCACACGCTGCTGCACAAGGGCCTCAACCAGCGTCAGACCGCCTGGGTTCTTTACTTGCTAACCCTCACCCTCTGCCTCGCCGCCACCATCCTCGTCAAGGCGACGGCGTAGTGTCTTTGCCACCGAGCAATTACGTCGCGATGCTCTCGACTCCAGTTTGTTCCACCGAAGGCGTTTTACCACCGTGTTTTCAGGGTTACTGCACGAAAACGATCCCTTCCGAGCCCGATACCCTCGAGATTTCTGGTTTACCTTTCGCCTTCTCGTGTCCTTATAGATAGGTGGGACATTTCCTCGATCAGATCGACCTGTAAGCGCAGACGCCTTTATTCATCGAACCAGGGGTCAATTACTATTCATTTGTTAAGGCCGAAAAAAGTGAGCAACTAATTGACGAAAAAATGAGATGAATAGTGAATAACTTTCTGCGACAGGGCGTCGGGTGCCCCTGAGACCGGACCATAAACCGTTCGTCTTCCGACCCCCATGGGTCCGATCTCAGGGAACAACCGGGCAGCGAAAAAGTGAGCGAGATGAATCTACAAAAAAATGCGAGTAAATAAATACAGAAAAAATGAGATGAATGTGAATACCGTGCTCCGAAACCGGACTCCGGCAGCTACTTCTCGGAAGGTGAGAAATACAGGTCGCCAAGAGAAATGGCGTCGGGCGCGACCGTCTTTGCCAAGCCGTCATCGACGTTCAACATTCCGATAACAAGAGGAAACTTACCGCTGGGCGCGTGCGCAGTGAACTTGGAATCGCCCCAAGCCGTCGCATCCGCAAACGCCCGGAACCAAAGCAGCTTGCGCACTGCGGGATCGACCTCGATCTCGCCTTCGATTGTGCCGTCGATTCCGCGCTTTGCATCCGCCGTGGCCATCGCGAACGCGCCGGTGAACTTGTAAACCATCGCGCCGCCGCTCCTGCCGAGAGGCGTCACCGTCAGGTCCGCTTTTTTGACCTGCGACGCCTCCCAGAGGTCGGGCTGGCCGCGAACGTTGTCGATGAGGTTATAGCGCACGAGGCGCATCTTGAGGTCGCGCGGCATCGGGAATGGATTACCCGAGGCAGCCGCGGCGCCGAGCGCGTCGATGTCCTTGCCGGTGATCCAAAGATGGTCGCGGCCGAGACTTTTGTTCAGTGAGTTCGCGCTGACCGGCACCGGCCTCACCCGGGTGAAAACCCGGACGACGTCGGTGCGCTTCGGCTCTATCGATTTTGTAAAAATCGACGTGAACGAGTCCGGAGGGATCTCGACTTTCGGATGCTTGCCTTTGGCATGCGCGCTCGCTGTCTCTGAGAGCAAGTTGAGAACAACTTTTACCGAACGGACGTTCTCGAAGCCATATGCCGCTCCGTCGGCGCCGAGCGTATAAAAGCCTTGCACCGTCTGCCCGGAGCGAACTCGATAGTTGACTTTGCCGGCGGCATCCATAAACCATCGGCTGCCTTCGGTTCGACGCCAGGCGAACTCGGCGACATCCCCCGCGAACGGAATGAAGTCCTGTTGCAGCCGCTTGATAACGGCAGGGTCGCTGAAAGTGGACGCACGGTCCAACTGCCCGTTGTTT